>DAIRCS010000041.1:0-23662 GCA_036796555.1 Rhodoblastus sp.
GCTGACGGACTGCAAAGGCGACGGCCAGCTCATCCAGACGCCGGCCGAAGCGAAGAAGGAGGAGGCGCCGCCGCCGAACGCCGACATCGTGTCGCCGGGCGCCGAACCCAAGCCGAAGACGACGAAGCGCAGGGTGGAGCCGAAGGCGCCGCCGGTCGTGCAGCCCGACATCGGCGCGACCGCCCCGCCAGCCGATATTCCCCCGCCGCGGCGCTCCTCGCCCGGCCGCTGGTTCAATACGGACGGCCCGCCCGGCGCCGGGCCCGATCCGGCCGGACGATAGACCGGCCGGCTTTTCTGCATTGGAGCGATTCCGCTCGCGGGTAGGCGGATCTACGCGGCCTCGCGCCCGGCGACGAAGGCGTCGAGCGTCTCGCTCAGCGCGATCCGCGCGGCTCTCGGCGTCATTTCGTGATCGGCGTCCGCGATCATCGCGGTGCGCACGCCGGGCAGGGGCGTCCGGGCATGGCTGCGCGCGCCCAGATGCCGTTCGAGCTCCGCAAGCCCGGGATCGTTCTCGCTGTAGACGAGCAGCACCTGCGCGCCCCGCGCCGACAATTCCCCGAACCACCGCTCCACCAGATTGAGGCCGGGCACCCGGCGTCGGATGGCGAAAGTGGCGTCGGTCGCGCGCACGAGACCGGCCTTCACCACCTTCTTGGCGAGCGAGAAGAGCAGGGCGCGCGCGCCCTTCGTCTCACAATCGTCCAGACTTTCGGCGTCGGCGAGCTTCATCGTCACATCGGCCGCCTTGGTGCGCCGCCAGGCCTCGATCTGCATGGCGTAGGTCGGGCCGTAGACGAAGCAGGACTGGTTGACGAGCGCGATCCGGGTCACGCGCCTGTCGTGGATCGCGGCGTGGAAGGCCTGATAGGCGCCGGAACACGCGCCGAACAGCGACACATCCCGAACGCCGCGCGCAAACAGCCAGTCGATGGCGGCCTCGACATCCTGCGTCAGGCTGCGGTCGAACAGCGGCGCGCGGTCCGGAGCAAGGGTCGAGCGCGAATCGCCGACGCCGCTCAGATCCATGCGCAGCGAGGCGACGCCGTTGGCGGCCAGACGCCGCGCCATGTCGACGAACATGCGCGCCCAGCCGATGTGATAGACGCCGCCGGAGTTGAGGAAGATCACGGCGCTCGACCGCCGCTCCCCGGCGGCGCGCTGGCAGAAGATTCCGACGAGGCGATTGTCTGCGCCGAAGAGCGCGGCCTCCTCGCGCCAGGCGTCGGTGGAGAGGACGGCGGGGTCGACCGCTTTTGACGGACCTTCATTCAGAGCGCCTGGCCGGAAACTCGAATCTTCATCCTGAGAGTCTCGCCGGAAACGCGTCTGGAACCCGGACCCCTCATGCTGAGGAGGCGCTGAAAGCGCCGTCTCGAAGCATGATCCAGTGTTTCGAGCCTTTGCCATCCTTCGAGACGCGCCTTCCCCACGTCGGGCTTGCCCGACTTGGGCAGATGATATCGAGATCGCGCAAGCGCGATCTCGATGCCGCTCCTCAGGATGAGGATTCGAGTTTCCGGCCAGACTCTCAGGATGAACGCGTGGGGTGGGCGCGCCCTCCGCCACGAAATCCGCTATCCGCGCGATCGCCTTCATCGGCGGCAGGGCCGCCGTCGGATCGCACATCATCTCCGCATAGCCCTCGAAGGGCGAGATCGTCACGTCCGCGCCCATGTCGCGCAGCTTGTCGGCGAGCGGCGAGCCGTCGGGGTTCTGCGTCAGGACCAGCGTCGCGCAATCCTTCGCGCCGGAGAACCTGCGCGAGCCGACGAGTGCGAGATCGTCGAGCGTCTGGCGCGAAATGCGAAAGCCCGCCGCCGAAACGCCGTCGAAGCCGGCGTCTTCCGCCGCGCCGGGCTTGCCCTGGAAAATGCGGCTCATGACTTCGAGCTCCCGCTTCAGCGCGCGGCCGGAGGCGGGCGGGGCGAGCAGCACGAGACGCACGGGCGCGATGTCGCGCGCGGCTTCCAGCGCCAGCAGCGCGCCGAGCCGCAGGCCGATCAGCACGATCTCGTCGACGCCGGTCATTTCCACGAGTTTTCGCGCCGCATCCCCGACGTTGCCGAGCCACAGCGCGACGCGGTGCGGACCTTCGCCGTCGCCCTCGGAATCCGCCGTGCCGCGCCAGTCGAAGCGCAGCGTCGGAAGGCCCCGCGCGGACAATTCCTCGGCCAGAAGGCGCATCGACGAGCGCGAGCAGAGATCCTCGAACCCGTGCGCGCCGCAGATGACCACGCCGCGCCGCGCGCCGCCGACACGAAGTCGGCTGGCGCCGGCTTCGGTCCGAGGATGCAGCCAGCCGCGGCAATTGTCGAAGACGACGGGGATCAAGCGAAACTCTCCAGCGCAAAACCGAAGGCAGTTTGCACGCAGGAGGTTAGAGGCGGGTGAATGGGCAGTGGGCAATCGGCGGTCGGCATTCGGATCGCTACCGCCGACTGCCTAATGCCGACTGTCTACAGCGGCTGGATCTTCGTCGAATCCTCGCCGCGATGGAAGGCGATGGCCATGCGGAAGGAGGTCGCGATGCGCTCGGCCATGGCGGTGACGGCCGGCGCGCCGATGTCAGGCATTTCCTCGGCCGCCGTCTCGCGGAAGAGCTGCAGCCAGCGCGCGAAATGCGCGTCGGAGATTTCCGGCAGTTTCAGATGCGGCGGCAGCGGGCGGCCGTCGTATGTGCGGGCCTTCAGCATGGTCGAGGCCCAGAATTTCTTCAGCTTGTCGAGATGATGCGGCCAGTCGCCGATCTCGCGGTTGAAGATCGGCCCGAGCATGTCATCGTCGCGGACCTTGGCGTAGAAGGAATCGACCAGCCGGCCGAGCCCTTCTTCGTCGACGCCTTCGGGCGGGACGAAACCAAGCTGGTAGCGGGACGTGTCGATCATCTGCGTCACTCCATCGCGCCGTCATTGCGAGGAGCCGAAGGCGACGCGGCAATCCCTCCACGCATGGATGGACCCGGGGGTGGATTGCTTCGTCGCTCCGCTCCTCGCAATGACGACGAAGGGTTCTTTTATCCCCGCCCCCGATACGGCGCGACGCCCTGGTCGGGCAGCCACAGTCCTTCCGGCGGGGCGCCCGTCTGCCAGAACACGTCGATCGGCATGCCGCCGCGCGGATACCAATAGCCGCCGATCCTGAGCCAGCGCGGCTCGAGCAGGCTCACGAGGTCCTTGGCGACGCGCACGGTGCAATCCTCGTGGAAGGCGCCGTGGTTGCGGAAGGAGGCGAGATAGAGCTTCAGCGACTTGGATTCGACCAGCCAGCGCGCCGGCGCGTAGTCGATCACCAGCGTCGCGAAATCCGGCTGGCCCGTGACGGGGCAGAGCGATGTGAATTCCGGCTGCGTGAAGCGCGCGAGATAGAGCGTGTCTGGATGCGGGTTCGGCACGCGGTCGAGCTCGGCCTCATCGGGCGAGGCGGGCAGGGCGGCGTGCTGGCCGAGAAGGTTCGGGCCGTCGGCGGGTTTCATGGAGGCGAGACATAGGCGCGCAGCGTCTGCCGGGCAAGCGCGGCGCGCCGTCGTGCTTGACCCAACGACAAAGTGTTTCTTCGGCGGTCCAACAACGCGTGGGGTGCGGGCTGGAAAGTCAGGCGCGCTTGAGGCGGTAGCGTCCGTTGCCCAGAAAGACGAGGTAGCCGACATCGCGCAAGACTTGCAGTTGCTGGCGGATTTTCTCTCGAATGTGCCTGTTTTCGGGGTAAAGCGCGCGCACATAGTCGTCCCGCGCGTAAACTTCCTGAAGGGTGAACTCGCTTTTTCCTATGGTTTCCACGCATTTCATCACGGCCAGCAGCCAGCCGCGCGCGGTCGAGCGTTCTTTACGCAAAAACAGGCTCTTGCGCCATTGTTCACGAACCAGCTCGACGGATTGCGGCTCGGAATCTCGCACGACGTAAATTTTTCCCACCTCCGGAACATCGCGAAGCAAGATGTTGCAGCCGATCCAGCCCGCTCGTCGCGCCGTCGCAGCTAGAGGCTTTCGTTCCTCAATAATTGCCGGAACGAAAAACTGCTTGGGGATGACGATCAGGTTCGAGACGCCGCTGTCGCGAGCGTAGTTCATGAGGAGGAGGTTGGGATTATCCGGTGCCGCCAGCCGCTCGATCATCGTGCGATATGCGCCATCGACGACACGTGCGCCGAACCGTCCCCTCTGGCTCTTGAGTTCATATTGCTCGCCGCATTCGGCGCACAGAAAATCCGCAACCGGACTATTGTTTGGAAATTGGCTGAGCCGCGCGTTGCCGCAATTAGGGCAGAACGCGGTCGATTTGACCCAATGCTCCGTAAGCGCCCGGGCGTTTTGTGATTCGCTCGAATAGGTCGCCTGGCTCTCTTCCAGTTCCAGTTTCAATGGAACTGCTCGCATGGGCTGCGAACGCTGGCGTCACGCAAGCGGAGCGTCCGGGGGAATAAATACGTCATGTGGCGTGATCGTCGCCATTTCATCGGGACGACAATCGAAATAGATCGAAGCTGCTTCATCCAGGTTGTCAGGCATCGCGCCTGCCTTCTTGTTCACCCGTCGCCAATTCTCCGCCAAGAATGCTTGAAGCGCAGCGTTCGCCTCCACTTGTGTGCCGAAAACATCGAACGTCTCTTCCGACGCCTTCTGAATTTGCAGAGACCAGACAGTTGTTTTCATGGCGTCGCTCAATCGGTTCGGAACCTAGTAGAATCCAAGTTTCGATCGCGGGCAACGCTTTCGGCGCGAGCGGGCATCGGGTCGCACCGGCCATTCGTCGCCTTCCCCTCAAGGCTCCGCCGCAGTAAAAGGCGGCGCGCAAGCCCTTTTTAATTTCTCCTTCCGAGGCCGCTCATGACCGACATCATCGACATCCACGCCCGCGAAATCATGGATTCGCGCGGCAATCCGACCGTCGAGGTCGACGTGACGCTGTCCGACGGCTCGTTCGGCCGCGCGGCCGTGCCCTCGGGCGCCTCGACCGGCGCGCACGAGGCGGTCGAGCTGCGCGACAATGACACGAAGCGCTTTGGCGGCAAGGGCGTGCTGATGGCGATCGACAGCGTCAACCTCGTCATCGCCGATGCGCTGGTGGGCATGGACGCCACCGACCAGATCGCCATCGACGAGGTCATGATCGCGCTCGACGGCACGCCCAACAAGGCCAAGCTCGGCGCCAACGCCATTCTGGGCGTCTCGCTCGCCACCGCCAAGGCGGCGGCCGACGCCGTCGGCCTGCCGCTGTGGCGCTATGTCGGCGGCGCGCACGCCCGCACGCTGCCGACGCCGATGATGAACATCGTCAACGGCGGCGCCCACGCCGACAACCCAATCGACTTCCAGGAATTCATGATCCTGCCGGTCGGCGCGCCCTCGCTGAAGGAGGCCGTGCGCTGGGGCGCGGAGGTGTTCCACACGCTCAAGGGCGCGCTGAAGAAGGAAGGCCACAACACCAATGTCGGCGACGAGGGCGGCTTCGCCCCGAACCTGCCGTCGGCCGAAGCCGCGCTCGACTTCTGCATGAAGGCGATCGAGCAGGCGGGCTTCAAGGCAGGCGCGGACATCGCGCTCGGCCTCGATTGCGCCTCCACCGAATTCTTCAAGGGCGGCGCCTACGATTACGAAGGCGAGAAGGTGAAGCGCTCCATCGCGCAGCAGGTCGAATATCTCGAAAAGCTGGTCGCCGCCTATCCGATCGTCACGATCGAGGACGGCATGGCCGAGGACGACTGGGAGGGCTGGAAGCTCTGCACGGAAAAGCTCGGCGGCAAGGTCCAGCTCGTCGGCGACGACATTTTCGTCACCAACGTCAACCGTCTCGCGCGGGGCATCAAGGAGGGGATCGCCAATTCGATCCTGGTGAAGGTCAACCAGATCGGCTCGCTGACCGAGACGCTCGCCGCCGTGGAAATGGCGCAGCGCGCGTCCTATACGGCGGTCATGTCGCATCGCTCGGGCGAGACCGAGGATTCAACCATCGCGGATCTCGCGGTCGCCACCAATTGCGGGCAGATCAAGACCGGATCGCTGGCGCGGTCGGACCGGTTGGCCAAGTACAACCAGCTCATCCGCATCGAGGAGGAGCTGGGCTCGCAGGCGATCTACGCGGGCAGGGCGGCGCTGAAGGCGCTGGCTTAGTCAGTCATCGAGCCGCTGCTCTCCCTCCCCTTTACGGGGAGGGTGGCGAGCGGAGCGAGCCGGGTGGGGTGGGAGTATCGCTGTGTATTCGAGCCGGCGCTTTGCGCCGGGCCCCACCCCCGCCGCTGCGCGGCGGACCCTCCCCGCAAGGGGGAGGGAAGGCGCACCGCAGGATGGTCGTTCAATACATCGCCAGCCGCTGCTTGCGCTTCGGCGGCGGAAAGGCGCGATCGATCGCCGCCAGATCATCGTCGTCCAGCCTGACCTCCAGCGCCGCCGCATTCGCCCACAGATGCTCCGGCGAGGACGCCTTGGGGATTGCGATCACGTTCGGCCGCGCCAGCAGGAAAGCCAGCGCGATCTGCGCCGGAGTCGCGCCGTGCTTTCGCGCGATGGGCCGCAGCGCCGCGTCATCCGCCAGATCGCCGCGATCGACGGGGCTGTAGGCCATCAGCGGCATCGTCCGTTCGGCCATCCAGGGCGCGAGGTCGAATTCCACGCCGCGGGCGTTGAGGTTGTAGAGCACCTGGTTGCTCGCGCAGGCCGCTCCGCCGGGCGTCGCGACGACGTCCTCCATGTCTTCCAGGCCGAAATTGCTGACGCCCCAGCGCAGAATCTTGCCGTCGGCCTTCAGCCGCTCGAAGCCGGCGATCGTTTCACGGATGGGATGCGAGCCCTGCCAATGCAACAGGTAGAGGTCGAGCCGGTCTGTCTTCAGCCGTTTCAGGCTGCGCTCGCAGGCGGCGACCACGCCCGCGCGGCTGGCGTTGTGCGGATAGACCTTCGACACGAGAAACGCCTCGTCGCGCCGCCCGGCGATGGCCTCGCCGACCAGCGTCTCGGCCGCGCCCTCGCCATACATTTCGGCCGTGTCGATCAGATCCAGCCCGCGGTCGAGGCCTTCCCGCAGGGAGCGGATTTCATCGGCGCGACGGGCGCCGCTCCCCGCCATTTCCCATGTGCCCTGGCCGAGCGCGCAGACTTGCGCGCCATCCGCGAAGCGTATTTTCGGGAGCATGGCTCTTCCCCCGGCGGATCAGGTTGAACTCGCCTGCGCCGCCGCGATGCGCCGTCCGATCAGGATGCGGAAAGTGGCGTATTGCACGACGAACGCCAGGATTTTCGCGGCCGGCGCGACGATGAAAACGAAGCCGCCCCACAGTTTCGTGTCGCCGGTCAACGCGGTGGCGACGACGCCGGCGCCCAGCGCGATCATCAACCCGGCCCAGCAATAGCCGGCGATCACCGGCAGGTCGGGCGCGAATTCCATCACCTTGGGCGGCATGTAGCGCTCCATCCAGCCGCGTTTCAGCATGATCGCGCCGATGCCGAAATGGGCGAGGCTCGGCTTGACCAGCACGAAGCGCGGATCGCCGGTCACGAGCGTCGCGCCGCCGAGCAGGACGACCAGCGCCAGGCTCGCGTAGGAAACGGCGGTCATGGAATAGCCGGTGCGCTTCGCCCAGACGAACTGGCCGATCGCGCCGGCGATGGCGACGCCGGTGGCGATGGCGATGTTGTCGGTCGCCATCCAGACGACGACGAACAGGATCGTCGAGAAAAAGTCGCCGGCGAGCCGGGCGAATACGCTCTTCATGCAAACCCTCCGCCAGTCGGACGTAGGATGGATGAGCGGAAGCTGCAAGCGCAGGCGCCAGCCGGGACCGCCGGCCTCCGCCGGCGGTCCCGGCTGGATCGGGCGCCATCGGAGGGCCGGGATATCAACGAACAGGCTGACTTGCGTCGCGAACCCGGCTAAACCCTGCCGCCATGACCATGGAAAAGACCTTCGATCCCAAAACCGTCGAGAGCCGCATCGCGGCCGAATGGGAAGGGGCCGGCGCCTTCAAGGCGGGGCGGCCGGAGCGGGCGGGCGCCGAAACCTTTTGCATCGTCATTCCGCCGCCGAACGTCACCGGCAACCTGCACATGGGCCATGCGCTCAACAACACGCTGCAGGACGTGCTCTGCCGGTTCGAGCGCATGCGCGGCAAGGACGTGTTGTGGCAGCCGGGCACCGATCACGCCGGCATCGCCACCCAGATGGTGGTCGAGCGCCAGATGATGGAGCGGCAGGAGCCGGGCCGCCGCGACATCGGGCGCGAGAAGTTTCTGGAAAAGGTCTGGGCGTGGAAGGCCGAATCGGGCGGGGCGATCGTCCAGCAGCTGAAGCGGCTCGGCGCCTCCTGCGACTGGTCGCGCGAGCGTTTCACGATGGACGAGGGCCTGTCGAAGGCCGTCGTCAAGGTGTTCGTCCAGCTCTATCGCGACGGGCTGATCTACAAGGACAAGCGGCTCGTCAACTGGGACCCGAAGCTGCTGACCGCGATCTCGGACCTCGAGGTCGTGCAGGTCGAGACGAAGGGCTCGCTTTGGTATTTTCGCTATCCCGTGGTCGACAGTCACGGCGCGGAGACCGGTGAATACATCGTCGTCGCCACCACGCGTCCCGAAACCATGCTCGGCGACACCGGCGTCGCGGTCCATCCGGACGACGAGCGCTACATGGATCTCGTCGGCAAGCGGGTGCGCCTGCCGCTCGTCGGCCGCCTGATCCCCATCGTGGCGGACGAATATTCCGACCCGGAGAAGGGCACGGGCGCGGTCAAGATCACGCCGGCGCACGACTTCAACGACTTCGAGGTCGGCAAGCGGCATAATCTGAGCCAGATCAGCATTTTGGATCAGGAAGCTAATGTTTCGATTCAGGATAATCCCGCCTTCCTGGAGAATGTGCCGGAGAGCGCGGAGCTGACGGAGACGCTCGCGGCGCTGCACGGGCTGCCGCGCGAGGCCGCCCGCAAGGCGGTCGTGGAGATGCTCGAGGCGCGGGGACTCGTCGAGAAGATCGACCCCCATGTCCTGCAGGTCCCGACCGGCGATCGCTCCAATGTGGTGATCGAGCCGTTCCTGACCGACCAATGGTATGTCGACGCCAAGACGCTGGCGCAGCCCGCGCTCGCCGCCGTGCATTCCGGCGAGACGAGCTTCGTGCCGAAGAACTGGGAAAAAACCTATTTCGACTGGCTCGACAACATCCAGCCCTGGTGCATTTCGCGCCAGCTCTGGTGGGGCCACCAGATTCCCGCCTGGTATTCGGGCTGGGGCGGCGTCTATGTCGCGGAGACCTACGAGGAGGCGCTGGTCCAGGCGCTGACCGACGCCACCGAGCGCGAAATCCTGGACGACGTGGAGGCCGGGCGCATCGCCGAGCATCCCGACCGCCACCCGGATTTCCTCACGCGCGACGAGGACGTGCTGGACACCTGGTTCTCCTCGGCGCTCTGGCCGTTCTCGACGCTCGGCTGGCCGGACGAGACGCCGGAGCTGAAGCGGTTCTATCCGACATCGGTGCTGGTGACGGGCTTCGACATCATCTTCTTCTGGGTCGCCCGGATGATGATGATGGGCAAGCATTTCATGCAAAACGCCCCCTTTAGGGACGTATACATCCACGCCCTCGTCCGCGACGAGAAGGGCGCGAAGATGTCGAAGTCCAAGGGCAACGTCATGGACCCGCTCGACATCATCGACGGCGTCGATCTGGAGACGCTGGTCGCCAAGCGCACGTCCAACCTGATGAACCCGCAGGACGCGAAGAAGATCGAGCAGGATACGCGCAAGGCCTATCCGAAGGGCATTCCCTTCTACGGCACGGACGCGCTGCGCTTCACGCTGGCCGCCATGGCGGCGCAGGGGCGCGACATCAAGCTGTCGCTGGAGCGCATCGAGGGCTATCGCAATTTCGCGACCAAACTCTGGAACGCCGCGCGTTTCGCGGAGATGAACGCCTGTGTGCGCATCGCCGGCTTCGATCCGAAGACGGTCCAGGCGCCGATCAACCGCTGGATCGTCGGCGAGGCGGCGGCGGCCGCGGAGCAGACGACGGCGGCGCTGGAAGCCTACCGCTTCAACGACGCCGCCAACGCCGTCTACCGCTTCGTCTGGAACGTGTTCTGCGACTGGTATCTCGAACTGTCGAAGCCGCTGATGACGGGCGAGGACGAGGCGATCAAGGCCGAGACGCGGGCGACGACGGCCTGGACGCTCGACGTCATCTTCAAGCTGCTGCATCCCTTCATGCCTTTCCTCACGGAAGAACTGTGGGCGATCAAGGGCGCGGAGGGGCCGAAGCGCGAGAGCCTGCTGGCGCTGGCCGAATGGCCGCAATTGCAGGGTTTTGCAGATCCGCAGGCCGAGGCGGAAGTCGGCTGGGTGGTCGATCTCGTGACCGAAATCCGCTCGGTGCGCTCGGAGATGAACGTGCCGGCGGGCGCGCAGGTCCCGCTCGTGCTGGTCGGCGCGGACGCCGCGATCAAGCAGCGGGCGACCGACTGGAGCGACACGATCCGCAAGCTCGCGCGCGTGTCGGAAATCTCGTTCGCGACCACGCCGCCCGGCGGCTC
The DNA here is from genome assembly GCA_036796555.1 of Rhodoblastus sp. GTDB lineage: Bacteria > Pseudomonadota > Alphaproteobacteria > Rhizobiales > Beijerinckiaceae > JAJXWB01. The sequence continues at coordinate 10,520 of DAIRCS010000041.1, forward strand.
GGCGCAGATGATCGTGCGCGGCCTGACGGCGGCCCTGCCGCTCGCCGGCGCGATCGACATTCCCGCCGAGAAGGCGCGGCTGTCGAAGGAGATCGGCAAGCTCGACGGCGAGGCGAAGAAGACCGAAGCCAAGCTCGGCAACGCCGATTTCGTCGCCCGCGCGCCGGAAGAGGTGATCGAGGAGAATCGCGAACGGCTCGCGGACGCCCGCGCCAGAATCGCGAAAATGCAGGCGGCGGTCGAGCGGCTGGTCTGGGGCCCTGCCGCCGCGCAACCCGTCCTACGGCGAGACGTTCGCCGCGAAGTCGGGCGCCGGCGTGCGGCCGACGGGGAGGGCGGCCGCGGTCTCCGATGGTTTCTTCGCCGCGATGTCGGACGGGGCCGCGTAGATCGCCCTGGGGTTGCGGCTCGCCTTCTGGAGGCTCGCCAGTTCGTCGCGCGCCTTGGTGAGCGGCTCGAAATCGGCGGGCGAATGCGTCGCGCCCTGGCCGCGGTAGACCAGGAAGCCTTCCGGGGTCACGACAACGTCGCCGCGCCGGAGCGTCTTGTCCTCGGCGAAATGCGCTACCGAGCCGACGCTCGCGCCCGGCGGCGGGGCGATGGCGGCCTGCTTCGCGCCGCGAACGGCGCCGCCGGCGACCGGCTTGCGTTTCGCGCGCGCAGCCTGACCCTGGTTGCGATCGATCATTTGTTCGAGGGACGGCTGCGGTTGCGGCGAGGGCTGCGGACGACAGCCGCCGAACAGGAACTCGATCGGGTTGCAGGCGAGGGCCGCGCCGGGCGCGAGCACGGCCGCTGCGAGAACCGCAGCCGCGAGGACGTGCGCACGGGGCCGGCGTTGAAACATCGTTCAAATCCCAAATCGACTATGACGCGCAAACCTGCCGCGAAATGCTGCGGCGTGCCTACACATGTAGGGTCGCGCGCCGCCGTTCAAGTCACTTTTGTCATCCGGGATCGGCGCGCGAGCCTACTGGCTCGACGCGACCCGTATGGCGCGACGCAGCGCGACCAGACCGCTCTTCTCGCCGGACGTCGCGACGATTTCCGAGATATCGGCGGTCCTCGGCCGCATGCTGGCCTTTTCGAGCTGAGCCAGCGCGCCGCCATCCTGCGCGATCGGGGTAAACCGATTGTTGCGATAGACGCGGAAACCGTCGGTCGTGACCACGATATCGCCGGCGCGCAGCGTCGGGTCCGCGGCGAAACGCGCGAGCGAGCCGACCGGCGCCTCGGGGGTCTTCGCCGCCGTCTGCGCTTCCTTCTTCGGGACGGCGGCCGCCTTGTGCGCGGCGCCCCGACGGGCGGCGTCGGCGGTCGCTTTCTTCGCGCGCGCCTGCGCCGGCTTGAGGCGGCCAGCCGTTTGCGGCGCGACGTCGAGCGGCTCGTAGGCCGGCAGGGCCGGCGCGACGCGCGCTTGCTGGCAGCCGCCGAACAGAAGGGTCAGCGGATTGCAGTCCTGGGCGGAGGCCGGCGCGGCGGAGGCGACGAACCCGGCAAAGGCGGCGGCGCAGAGCGCGGTCTTGAGGACGGCGGCGTTGAAAGTCGTGCGGCTCATGGCGTGATCTCCTGGAGCCGACTAAACGCGATTGTGGACCGGGCCGATGTATGCTCGCGCACATCGGGGAGATCACCGGCGCCGGTCGGCCACCGACTGGAGCTGAATCGACCGTGGCCTGCGGTTCATGCTCGCCTTCTCGAGGTCCGCCAGCTTTCCCTTTTCCGCGATGGCGCGGAATTCGCCGTGGCTGAAAATCTTGAACCCGTCGTTGGTGACGACGACGTCGCCCGCGCGCAGCGTCGGGTCCTTGCGGAAAAGCGCAAGGGAGCCGGTCGGCGCCTCGGGCGTCGGCGCGATCGGAGTCTCCTTGCCGCTGACGCCGTTCTCGTTGCGCGCGGCCTTCACGCCGCCGGTCCGCAGGGCGCGCCCGGCATGGGGTCCCCGCCGCGCCGGACGGGGGCGATAGACATCTTCCCGATATTGGTAGGACGGCCGGAAGACGTCCATCCTGCAGGCCCCGAACAGCGCTTCCAGCGGGTTGCAGGCCAAGGCGGAGGCCGGCGCCAGCAGCGCCGAACCGGCGAAAACAACGGCGGATATCGTCGGAAGCCGGATCATGGCGAAAGAACGCGACCGTTCGCGTAATGGTTCCTCGACCGCGTAAATAGTCGGGCGTTCGGAACTTTCTAGCCGAGGCCGGGAATCGGCGCGCCGATTGTCTCCAAAATCAGCACGACATTGAGCGCCAGCACGATCGCGGCGCCGGCGGCCGCTGCGATCTGCATCGCGCGGCCGTTGACGTGGTCGCCCATGATGTCGCGGCGACCCGTGAACAGGAGAAGGGCGATCATCGGAATCGGCAGGGCGAGCGACAGGACGACCTGACTCATGACGAGCGCCTGCGTCGAATCGTAACCCATGCCGACGATGGCGAAGGCCGGCGCCATGGTGACGAGGCGGCGCACCCAGACGGGAATGGAGAAGCCGACAAAGCCCTGCATGATGACCTGGCCGGCCATCGTGCCGACGACGGAGCTGGCGACGCCCGAGGCGAGCAGCGACACCAGAAAGGCGGTCGCGGCGAAACCGCCGAGCAGGGGGGTCAGCGTGTGATAGGCGGTCTCGATCTCGGCGACTTCGGAATGCCCGGCGTGAAAGGCGCTCGACGCCATCATGACCATCGCCATGTTGACGGCGCCTGCGACGGACAGCGCCACGAGCACTTCGATATTCGAAATGCGCACCAGCTTGCGCCGCTCGCCGGCGTCGCGGGGCGGCGTGCGCGACTGGGTGAGGCTCGAATGGAGAAAGACGGCGTGCGGCATGACCGTCGCGCCGATGATGCCGACGGCGAGCATGAGCGCGCGCGAATCCTCGATGCGCGGCGTCACGGCGTGTTTCGCCGCCGCCATCCAGTCGATCGGGGCGACGATGAGTTCGGCGAGGTAGCAGAGCGCGATCGTCGCCACGAAGGCGCCGACGATCAGTTCGATCGGCCTGAAGCCCGTTCGCTCCAGAGCGAGAATCCCCGAGATGACGACGGCGACGACGACCATGCCCGCCAGCAGCGGCAGGCCGAACAGCAGCGAAAGTCCGATCGCGCCGCCCAGGAATTCCGCGAGGTCGGTCGCCATGGCGGCGATCTCGCTCACCGCCCACATGGAATAGGCGACGGGCCTGGGAAACTGGTCGCGGCACATTTCCGCGAGATTGCGGCCCGTGACGATGCCGAGTTTCGCGGACAGCGCCTGGAACAGCATGGCCACCAGATTGGCCATAAGCACGACCCAGAGCAGGTTGTAGCCGTATTGCGCGCCGGCCTGGATGTTGGTCGCGAAATTGCCGGGGTCCGTGTAGGCGATGGACGCGACGACGGCCGGCCCGAGAAAGGCGAGATAGGCGCGGGGACGCCGCGAGGCGCCAGAGAGAACGGCGCGCGCATCCTCCTGCGTGCGCATCGTCAGCGTGCTTCTGGCGTTCTGATCCATGTTCGGCGCGACCTTAAATTGTAGCCACGGCTACAATTTAAGGGACGAGGCGATAAAATCAATCCCGATTGAAATCGAGCCGTTTTGCAGGCATCCTGCGCCCTGCCACGCCATGCCGAAATCGAAGTCCTACAAGCTCGTCGCAGCGCCTGCCGATCTTCCGCCCGAGGCGGACCAGGCGCACCGCTTCGAAAAGGCGCGCAGCGCGCAGGCGACCGCGCTGCTCGAGGATTACGCCGAGCTGATTTCCGACCTCATCGGCACGGAGGGCGAGGCGCGACCGACCGACATCGCCCGGCGGCTCGGCGTGTCGCACGCGACCGCGATCAAGAGCATCGCCCGCCTCAAGCGCGAGGGTCTCGCCACCTCGAAACTCTATCGCGGCGTCTTTCTCACGCCGGCCGGTGAAATGCTGGCGCGCCGCGTGCGCGCGCGTCACCGTCTGGTCGTCGATCTTCTCGTCGCGATCGGCGTTCCGCAGGCGGCGGCGGAAGTCGACGCGGAAGGCATCGAGCACCACGTCTCCGAGGAAACGCTGCGGGCTTTCGCCAAATTTCTCGGGCGCGCCTGACAGCCGCCGATCACCCGGATTGTAGCGGCCGAACGTCGGTTTGTGGCTTTGCGGCAACAGCGCGCATTCAACTTGCAATGGCCCCAATCGCGCAGGCGAGACGCCGCTTTTCAGCCATAAACCACGCGCTAATGTCTCCGCGTTACAAGTAGAGAGGCGATAGTCGCGACCGTTCGCGGAGCGGAACTAAAGCCTCGAAATTGGTGTGTTGCGCAAAAGCCTCACCCGAGTGTCCGAAAGGTCCCGCCCCGCGGAGCCAGCCGGGCCTGAGGCGCGCGGGGTTCGCGTGTTCGTCTCCCGACATCGCCGGACTTCCGCAACGCGCGGCATGCGCCGTGCAGCGCGCGACGTGCGCCGTGCGGAAAGCGTAGTGCGAAGCGTCGGCGCGGGCGGCGCTGCAGAGATGGTGTCGATGGTGAAGGTCGGTCGGTTCAGTCTGGTGATCGCCTGCGGCCTGTTCGTCGCCGGTCCCGCGTTGGCGCTCGAGGGTGAGCGTGTGGCCGACGCGCGCGGCGTCCCGTCGCACAAATACAAGGACGCCGAGCAGGCGCTGGCCGCGGGCATCGCCTCCTACCGCAATGGCGACGCCAAGAATTCCGTTGAGCCGCTGACCTACGCCGCGCAGGGCGGCGCCGCGCTCGCGCAATGGAAGCTCGGCAAGATGTACGCCGCCGGCGACGGCGTCGCGGCCGACGACTACAAGGCCTACAAGTATTTCCTGCAGATCGTGCAGAACTACGACGAGGACGAGACGCCGCGGCGCGAGATTCCCGTCGTCGCCAGCGCCTTCGTCGCGGTCGGCGCCTATAATCTCAACGGCATCGCCCAGGCCGGCCTCAAGCCCAATCCGGGGCGCGCGCGCGACATGTTCCAGTACGCCGCGACGAATTTCGGCGACGCCGACGCGCAATACAATCTCGCGCGCATGTATCTCGACGGCGCAGGCGTCGAGAAGGACGCGCGGCAGGCCGCCCGCTGGCTGCGCGTGGCGGCCGAGAAGGGCCATGCGCCCTCGCAGGCCATGCTCGGCCATCTGCTGTTCACCGGGCCGGACGGCGTCGCGCGGCAGCGGGCGCAGGGCCTGATGTATCTGACGCTCGCGCGCGAATCGGCGAACGATCCGGTCAACGACAAGTGGATCGTCGACCTCTACGAGAAGGCGATGCGCCAGGCCACCGACAACGACCGGCAGGCGGCGGCGGCCTATCTCGAAACCTACATGAAGAAGCGCTGAGCGCAGCTCTCCCGCCGGGCGTCGTAGTCCGATCTGCATCCCCAAGGTCTGGTAACTCGAATCCTCATCCTGAGGAGCGCCGCAGGCGCGTCTCGAAGGATGGCCGAAGCGCGAGACGCTGGACCATGCTTCGAGACGGCGCTTTCAGCGCCTCCTCAGCATGAGGGGCGTGGATTCGCAGCAGATTTCGAGTCAAGTTCCGGGAGCAGGGACCTGATCCCGGAACCTGGCTTCACGCCCTGAACTCCGCCCGAATCGGCACGTGGTCCGAGGGCTTCTCCTTCGAGCGCATGTCCTTGTCGATCGCCACCGACGCCAGCCGGTCGGCCGCCTGCGGCGAGAGCAGCAAGTGGTCGATGCGAATGCCGTTGTTCCGTTGCCAGGCGCCGGCCTGGTAATCCCAGAACGTATAGAGCCCGCCGGCGTCCGAGCAGGCGCGCAGGGCGTCGGCGAAGCCGAGGTTGACCAGCGCGCGAAACCGTTGGCGGGTTTCCGGCAGGAAGAGGGCGTCGCCCTCCCAGGCCTTGGCGTCGCGGGCGTCCTCGGGGGCGGGAATCACGTTGTAGTCGCCGGCGAGCACGAGCGGCTCCTCCAGCTTCAGCAGATCGCCGGCGTGGGCGCGCAGCCGGTCCATCCAGGCGTATTTGTAGGCCGTCTTGTCCGTGCCGGCCGGATTGCCGTTCGGCAGGTAGATGGAGGCGACGCGCAGGACCTTGCCGGCTTCGTCCCGCGTCAGCGCCTCGAGATAACGCGACTGCTCGTCGTCGAGGCCGGGCAGGCCGCGCTGCGTCTCCTCCAGCGGGCGCCTCGACAGGATGGCGACGCCGTTCCAGCTCTTCTGGCCGTGGATGAGCGCGTTATAGCCGGCGTCCTCGATTTCCGCGCGCGGGAACTGCTCGTCCGTGCATTTCAGCTCTTGAAGGCAGAGCACGTCGGGCGCGCGCTCCTTCAGATAGTCCAGCAGCAGCGGCAGGCGCAGGCGCACCGAATTGATGTTCCACGAGGCGACGATCATGCGCGATTCCCTGGGGCTCGCCGGATCGTATCAGAACAGCGGCCGTCGGGGCGACACGCCGGCTTGGCGCGGGCGTCCCCGCCGTGATCTAAAAGCCGAGGGAGGCCGCATGTCCGAACTCGAAAAACTCGCCGCGCAGGTGGCGCAAAAACTGATCGCGCGGCGCGAACTGCTGGCCGTGTCCGAATCGTCGAGCGGCGGCCTGATTTCCGCCGCGCTGCTCGCCGTGCCCGGCGCATCCGCCTTCTATATCGGCGGCGCGGTCGTCTATACGGCGCGGGCGCGGGCGGCGCTGGTCAATATCGAGCGCGCCGACGTCGAGGGCATGCGCTCGGCGAGCGAGCCATACGCGCAACTGCTTGCGCGCCGCACGCGGGAGCTGATGCGGTCCGGCTGGGCCATCGCCGAGACTGGCGCGGCGGGGCCGACGGGAAACCCGTATGGCGATGCGGCCGGCCATACGGTCGTGGCGGTCAGCGGTCCGGTCGAGCGCGTCCGCACGATCGAGACCGGTTCGAGCGACCGGCGCGCCAACATGGACGCCTTCGCCCGCGCCGCGCTGGAATTGCTGGATGAGGCATTGGGCGTTCGGCAGTAGGCGATCGACTGCCGATTGCCCGCTGCGCCTTGCGACGCTAGAAGCGGCGCAAAGCAGAGGATTCCATGACCGACACGCCGCCCGACCGCCTTTCCGTCGACCCGCGCAGCCCTTTCTACAACGAGGAGGTTCTGGCCCGCGACGTCGGCATCCGCTTCAAGGGCGCCGAAAAGACGAATGTCGAAGAATATTGCGTCAGCGAGAACTGGGTGCGGGTGTCGGTGCCCAACACCAGGGATCGCCGCGGCAATCCGCTGACGCTGAAGCTGACCGGCAAGGTCGAGCCGTATTTCAAGACTGAAGCCTGAGGCCTTCTCCTTCCCCGCTCGCGGGGAGGTAGGGCGCGCCATGCGTGTCGCCTCACGGCCGCTTCATCCAGCCGATCGAATGGGCGTGCAGGCTCTGGATGTAGAGCGCGTCGCCGCGCTCGACCGCGCTGGTCGTCTCGGGATAGGCGCCGGAGGGATCCTGCAGGTCCTCGACGATCTTGCCGTCCTCGGTGAAGGCGATGATGTGGCCGTAGGCGGGCGGGATCGGCCAGAACGCGCGGGGCAGGCGCATGATCATGCCGCGGACGAACGGCTTGTCGGCCAGCTTGTCGATGAGATCATTGCGCGGCTTGGTGAGGCCGACCCAGAGTTTCGGCTTGCCGTCCGGCGTCGGCAGGCCGCGCATCAGATTGTCGGGATAGCCCGGCAAGTTGTCGAGCACGATCGTTGCGCCGCCCGTCGGGCCGTTGGAGACGTCGAGGTTGCGCGCGCCGACCGGAATCTTCCAGACGCGATACTTGCCGGTCTCGGCCACGAAGATCGATTTTTCGTCCTGGGACATGGCGACGCCATTGGCGAAGGAGAGGCCGGTCGCCACGACCTTGGTCGCTTTCGTGCCGGGCTCGTAGACGAGGATGCGGCCGGTCGCGGCCTGCTCCATGATGTCGAGCACGCTCGCCTCGAACGTCCCGCCCCATTCGCGCGGCCCGAAGCGTTGTGAGGCGTCGGAGAAATAGACGAGGCCGTCCTTCGCCACGATGACGGCGTCGGCGTAGCGGATCGGCTGGCCGTCGACCTTGTCGGCGAGGACCTCCACCTTGTCCTTCGTCACCGCGAGCAGGCCCCGCAGCGCATCGGCGGCGATGAGCCGGCCGGACGGATCGAAATCGAAGCCGAGCGTGCGGCCGCCCGTGTTGGCGAAGATTTCGCGATTGTTCCCCCCGGCGTCCATCCGAAGGATGTCGCCGGACGCCACCGCCGCATAGAGCTTGCCGTCCGGGCCGAAAGCGATGTGCTCGGGACCGACCTCGTCGCCGATATCGATCGTCTTCAGTCCGGCGAGCTTCTCGTTGCGGGCGTGGGGGCCGACATAGCCGGGCGCCGGTTGCGCGCTCCAGGCGCGCGGCGAGATCGGGATCGGCCAGAAAGCGAAATAACCCGCCAGCATCATCAGAAAGACGCCGAACCACGCCGCGATCTTCTTCATCTTCGCCCCGTCGATCTCTGATTCCACACTCTGCGGACAGGGGCGGCCGCGCGCAAGGGAGGCGCGACGCCGCATAGGCGGCGTGCGGCTGCGCGCATTGACAGGCCCGGCGGCGCTACCTAGCGAGAAGGCCGTCATGCGCGGCGCAACTGCCAAAGACAGGCTTCTGTCGATCCTTCCGGTGCTCGCCGGCTTCTTCGGTCTGATGGCGCTCGGCGCGTTCTTCCCGAAATTCGCCCGTGTGCTCGATCTGGCGCTGCCGTTCTTCGGCCTGATCGGCCTCGGCTACATCTGCGGGCGGCTATTCGATTTCGGCGAGGAAGGGCTCGCCTGGGTCAACGTCTTCATCGTCTATGTCGCACTGCCGTCGATGTTCTTCGTGCTGATCTCGAAGACGCCGGTGCACGAGCTGCTGAACTTCCGTTTCGTCGCCTGCACGGCGGGGGCGACCATTACCGCCTTTGCTCTCGCCTTCGCGGTCGGCATGAAGGCGTCGGGCGGAAACATTCCGGAGGCGACGATCCAGGCCAACGCCGGCGGCTACGCCAATATCGGCTACATGGGGCCGGGCCTGACGCTGGCGACGCTGGGGGCGGGCGCGGCCGCCCCGGTGGCGCTGATCTTCGCCGCCGACACGATCTTCCTCTTCTCGGCGCTGCCGCTGCTGATGGCGATCGGGCGCGGCGAGGGGCGGGGCGCCCTGCGCACGGCGTGGATCGCCCTGCTGCGGATCGTCACGCATCCCTTCAACATCGCCACGGCGATAGCGGTCACGGCCGCCGCCTTCGCCTGGCAGCCGCCCGCGGCCATCGGCAAAATGGCGACCATGCTGACCGGCGCCGCCGCGCCGTCGGCGCTGTTTGCGCTCGGCGTGACGGTGGCGCAGCGGCCGATCCGGCGGGTCGCGCCCGAACTGCCGTTCCTGCTGTTCATCAAGCTGATCGCGCACCCGCTGCTCGTTTATCTCTACCTCTCGGCCGTCGGCGGCTTCGATCGGGTGTGGACCTTCACGGCGGTGCTGATGGCCTCGCTGCCGCCGGCGCTCAACGTGTTCGTGATGGCGAGCCAGTATCGCGCCTACGTCGAGCGCGCCTCGAGCGCGATCCTGATCGGCACGCTCGCCTCGGTCGTGACCGTCACCGGCCTGCTGTGGCTCGTCTCCAACGACATGCTGCCCCTGTCGCTGTTCGCCCGCTGAACGCGCCGTCCGTTACCGGCTGTTAAGCACATGGCTGGCATGGTGCGGTCGATCGTGTGCGCGGCGTAACGGGTTCGGGGGTTGGCATGGCTATGGCTTCAGTGGGCAAGCGCAAGGCCGAAAGGCGCGGTTGCCAGGTCAAGGCCCAAGTGCTGCGGCCCGACCGCGCCGATCCCATCGACTGCACGATCCTCGATTTCAGCGCGACAGGCGCGCGCGTGAAGCTCAATGGGCAAGCCGAACTGCCGTCCCGCTTCAAGCTCTACATTCCCTCGCGCCCGGAAACCAAGAGCGTCATTCTGCGCTGGATGAGGGGACTGGAATTCGGCGTCGAATATTCGACCGGCCTCGCCGACGAAAGGACGTTCTTCGAATTGATCGAACGCGTGGCCGTGCTCGAACGGGGAGGAGCCGGCCCGGACGGCTCCGAGGCGCTCGCGATTCTGGCGCGGCGCATGGACGCTCTGGAGGCGCGGCTTGAGAGCGCGCCGGACGCACGCGCGGCGGCCGACGTGGAATCCGGCGCGGATCTGCGCCAGCGGATCGACGAGGTCGCGACGGCCGCCGAGGACCAGCTCACGCGCAGCGAGCAGTTTCTGATGACGCGCCTGGACGAGGCGGAACAGCGCCTGCGCGCGCTGCAGGCGCCCGACGTCGCCGGCCGGCTGGCGCGACTCGAGGCGCTCGCCGAAACCGCGGCGCTCGCATCGCCGGCGCCGCACGAGGATGTGGAGGCCCCCGGTCCAGATCCGCGCATCGTCGCCCGCATCGCCGATCTGGAGGCCCGGCTGATGTCCGCGCCGCGCGGCGGCGCCTTCGACCCTTCCGCGCTGGACGCGAAAATCGAGCAGGCGGCGCGCCACGCGGAAGAACGGACGGAACGCGTCGAGCGCTTTCTGATGGCGCGCATCGACGATCTCGAGGCGGAACAGATTTCGGCGCCGGCGGCGCCCGCCGCCATGCGGTCCTCGGAGGTCGCGGATATCGATTTTCGCGTGCACGAACTGGCGGCGCGCTTCGACGCGCTGGCCGCGTCGGCGGCCGCGCCTTCCGCCGAACGCGAGGAACTCGCGCGGCTCGCCGAGCGCGTGTCCGACCTCGAAGTCTCCGTGATGGAGCTGCGGATCGATCAGCCGACGGGCGAGGCGGCGGCCAGCGACGATCTGGCGCGTCGCATCGCGGAGATCGAAGGACGCCACGGCGAGATCATCGCGACGTTGCGCAATCTTCTCGCGCTGCTGAGCGCCAGCGAGGCGCGCCGCGCCGCGAGCTGAGTTTCAGCTTCTCGAATCCGGCGCGAAATTCGCCAGCGTGCGCGCGAGCGTGGGCTCGACGCCCTCGCGCAGGATCGCGCGCCGCAACGGGCCGATGGCGGCGACCGCCGCGAGCCCGACGCCGCGCAGGAGATCGACGGGCAGGAAATCGGCGAGCAGGGTGCGGTTGAGAATGTCGACGCCGCGGGTGCGGATGTCGATGTCGGCGCGGCGCGATTTTTCATAATCCGCGACGGCCGCCTCGATCGCCTTCGCATTCGAGAGATCGACGCCGTCGAGCGCGAGCGCGGCGTCCGAGGAATCGCGGATGCCGAGGTTGAGGCCCTGCGCGCCGAGCGGCGGAAAGACGTGGCAGGCCTCGCCGACCAGCATGAGGCGCGGGCCGCTGACCTTCAGCGTGCGCATGCCCGCCATCGGAAAGGCGCCGAGCTTCCCCTCGATCTCGATCGCGCCATAGCGATAGTGCGACTGGTCCTCGATCTCGGCGGCGAGTTCGCGCGGGCTCAGCGCCATGCGGCGCTGGGCCTGCGCCGGCGGCATGAGCCAGACGAGGCTGGAGCGGCGCGGCGCCTCCGACGTCGAGGGCATGGGCACGAAGGTGAAGGGCCCGAAGCGCGTGTGGAATTCGGTGGTGATGTCGTCGTGGGGACGGCGGTGGCGGAGAATGCCGGTGACGGCGGTCTGCGGATAGGACCATTCCTTGATCCCGATTCCCGCCGCCTTGCGCGCCGGCGAATTGCGGCCGTCGCCCGCGACCACGACCGCGCATTCGATCCCGCGGCCGTCGTCGAGGAAGGCGGTCACGCCATCGGCGCGGAAATCGTAGGTCGAGACGAAGGCTTCGATGCGCGTGATCGCGGGCATGCCGTCGACGACCTCCGACAGCATGGCGACGATGTCGTCGTTCGGCACATTGAGGCCGAACGCGTCGAGGCCGATCTCGTCCGACGTGAAGAGGGCCGGCGGCGGGCGGAACAGGGACGAGGTGTCGTCGATGATACGGATGCCCTTCACGACCGCGGAAATCTCTTCCAGCGGCTCGCGCAGGCCGAGATCGTCGAGATGGCGCAGCGATCCCTCGAACAGCGCGACGGTGCGGCCGGGCAGGGGGCCGGGCGTCCTGCCGACCAGCGCGACGGAATGGCCGGCGCGCGCGAGCGCGATCGCCGCGATCAGGCCCGAGGCGCCGGCGCCGGCGACGAGAATGTCGAATGTCTGGTACGGAGCCTGAGCTGTCGCCATGAGTGAATCTCCCGGAGGCCCTAGATAGCGCGGCGAGGCGCGGGGCGGGAGGCCGTCCGATCAAGGTGTGACGGCGGGTCGCAGCGCGGGACACGCTCCCTCTCCCGCGAAGCGGGCTCGGGTGAGGGACCTGCGATTGCGAGGAACGACCGGGTTGTGGAACGGCCCTCATCCGTCGCGCTTCGCGCGCCACCTTCTCCCGCTTTCGCGGGAGAAGGACGCAGCCATCACGGCGTCAGGATCACCATGCCTGTCGTCTCGCGGCCCTGCAGGTCGCGGTGCGCCTTTTCGGCGTCGGCGAGCTTGTAGCGGCCGGTGATCGGGATTTTCACCGTGCCGTCGGCGACGACCTTGAACAGGTCCTTCGCCATCTTCTCCAGCCGCGTCCGATCCGCCAGGAAGGTGAAGAGCGTCGGGCGCGTGGCGAAGAGCGAGCCCTTCTGGCCGAGCAGGCCGAGGTTGAAGGCCTCGACCGGGCCGGAGGCCGAACCGAAGCTCGCGAAGGTTCCGAACGGCTTCAGGCAGTCGAGGGACGCCGGGAAGGTCGCCTTGCCGACACCGTCGTAGACGACCTCGCACAGCTTGCCCTTGGTGATCTCCTTCACGCGCGCCGCGAAATCCTCCTCGCGGTAGAGGATGACGTGCTTGGCGCCGAGTTTTTTCGCCAGCTTCGCCTTCTCGGGCGAGCCGACCGTGCCGATGACGGTCGCGCCGAGCCCCTTGCCCCACTGGCACAGGATCGAGCCGACGCCGCCGGCCGCCGCATGCACGAGGATCGTGTCGCCTTCCTTCACCTTGTAGGTCTGGCGCAGCAGATATTGCGCGGTCAGGCCCTTGAGCATCAGGCCGGCGGCGGTCTCGTAGGAAATGCTCTTCGGCAGTTTCACGCCGAGCGCGGCCGGCAGGTTGCGCACTTCCGCATAGCCGCCGAGCGTGCCGGAATAGGCGACGCGATCGCCGACCTTGAAGTCCTTCACGCCCTTGCCCACGGCGACCACTTCGCCCGCGCCCTCGTTGCCCGGCGTGTAGGGCAGGGGCGTCGGATA
>DAIRCS010000042.1:0-23300 GCA_036796555.1 Rhodoblastus sp.
CGCTCCCCCTCCACACATCAAGACCGCTCCGGATGCATCCTCGGCGAAAGGGGATGAGGGCAGTATGCAGAAAATAGGAAAATAGTCAAGGCCAACTAGGCGACGCCTTCACAATCCGCATCGTCGGACGACGGGTAATCCGCTTCGTGGGATTGGCGCCACGGCATTCTTGGGCCGGCGAAAAGCCTGAGAAGATTGACAATTTGGCGCGCGCACATACCAATTTGCAATGTGGGGAAGAGGGTTAGGCGATGCTGCGCGACAATCGGGCGGTCATCGACCAGTTGATCGATGACATCGGCGACTTTGAAGAGGAAGAGATTCGCCTTGGCGTCTGCCGCCAGGCGCGACGCAGACCTCCGGGCGAGTACGAGCATTGGAAGGCGATCGTCGCGAACGCCGTGCGGACTGATGCTGCGCCCTCGCCGGATCTCATTGTCGCCAACCAACGCCTGACGCAATGGGAGGCCTATCTCGGCATAGGCCAGGTCTCTTCGTTTCCGGTTTCCGTCTATTTTGCGCTCACCGACGTCTGCAACGCGCGCTGCGCCTTCTGCTCCTATTCGCCGGAAGTCGCCGCAAACCGACGCGTCGATCTGCAGGATATCCAGCGCGCGGATTGGCTGAAGTTCTCGAAGCTCTTCCTGCCCAACGGGAATCTCAGCGAACCGCTTGCCCATCCCCAGATCGCCGAAATCTTCGCAGCAGTCCGAAAGCTCGCGCCATTCATCAACCTGTCCGTCGGCACGAACGGCTCACTCCTGAACGATCGGGTGATTTATGCGGTCACGGGCTACATGAAGATGATGTACGTCTCGATCAATGCGGCGCGGAAATCGACCTACGAAGCGATCATGCCGCCGCTGAAATGGGAGAAGACGATCTCCAATCTCGCGCGCCTGCGAGACCACAAGGTCAAGCTCGGCACACATCTTCCCGAAGTCATCGCGAGCGTGGTGGCCAATCGTTATAACATCGACGAATTGCCCGAACTGCCGTCGCTTCTGCACGGCCTGGGAATCGAGCAGTTGCGAATTCATATCCTCAACGTGCAGGGACCGATTTCCGATAGGACGCTCATGGCTGCGGCTGATACCCCGCAGGCTACGCCCGCTGCCTCCAATCGGAGCTTTCGCGCGCTGGAGTGCGAGTGCGAAAAATACGGAGTCCGCCTGACGCATACGCTGCCCGCATTCGACGAAACGACGCTGCCGAAGTTCGACCTCTCGCCGTATGTCTTTCCAGTCGGCGCCGGCGCCGCGCTCCCGACCTACGTCGGGAGGCGCTGATGAAAAGCGAGCGCGTCATCGAGCGTACGCGCCCTGCGCGCCGGCCGACCGTGAGCCGCGAATGGGTCAACGCCTTCGCCGCGGGCGAGGAGGTCCGCTGCACGAAGCCGTGGAACACGTTGAAGGTCAATCTTTTCCGCGAAACGAAGATCTGCTGCTCGTTCTTCACGAAGCTGCCGCAGTTCGACTGGCCGTCGGCGAAAGAATTTCACGATCCCGGCGGCATGTGGAACCACCCTTTCATGCAGCACATGCGCCGCACGATGCGCACGCGCGACGAGGTGCCCTATTGCACTCTCTGCATGGACATGGACAAGCGCGACCCGACCAACAAGGAGTTGCTGGACACAGCCATCCGCAAAAGCCTTGAGATATTCCGCGAGCTGCAACCGACGAGGCGCGTCAATGGCCGGATCGACGAAATCGAAACGCCGCTGCCGCGCTGGACGATGTTCGAAATCGATCCGCTCAGCAACGAAATCTTGGAACTGAAGCCTTTCTCCAACGAGAAGCACGAGTACCGGGAAGCAATCCACAAATTCGGCTTCGAAGGTTTGTCGGACGTGCTACTGATCACGGACAATGTGTTTCGTCCGAATGCAGTCGGAATGGCGAGTCACGTGATCGCGCCTTTCCTTGCCGAGTCGAATGCACGGTTGAGCGTCGCCGGCGCGAGCCGCGCCTTCGCAGCGCGTCTGTGCGCAGAATTCGGGCTCGACGCTCATCCGGTCGATGGAACGATCGGCGAGCCGTTACCTTTCGCCGACCATTCGCTGGACGCGATCTGGATGCACGGCAAGCTGCTGGCGCAGACGAATTTCAAAACCGCGCTGCACGAGTTCCGGCGCGTCCTGCGGCCCGGCGGCCTTCTCCACGTGCGGCGCGCGCCGGGGATCGGCGCGCAATTGCGCATCGCCATGCGCGACACGCGCTTGGGAGACGGCCTCTGGTCCCGCATCAGGCGCGGTCAGATCCAAGACGGAGACGTCGCCTGGTTCTCCCGTCGGAACCTTGATGCGATGCTCGCGCAGGGCGGCTTTTCAATCGACCGGCTACACCCGCTCACCGTACAAGCCAAAAAGGCCGACGCCTTGCGCATGGGACTGGCGGAGCTCCCTGCAGCGGATTTCGCCCAGCGTCTGACCCAGGAGCAGCTCCGCGTCGAATTGCGCGCCAATCCGGCGCTCGTGGACGGGCTCGAAGAATTCATCACATTCAACGCGCGCGCTCACGCGGCGGGCGTCCTGTAGTTTGATGATCATTTGGTTTCGCGGCCGATAGCCGCTGAACGCCGGGATTCCGTTTCCACACTGTGAAAGGCGCTGATCGATCGAGAACAGAGGCCAGCGCGTCAGACGCCCCTACTCCCCGTCGTCCTCCAGATCGAAATCGAGAATCGCGATCTGCAGCGTGTAGCTCGAGCCCTTGGCGTCGTCGGCGGAGATCACGCCGAGGAAATCGTCGCCGCTGTTCAGTTCGACCGAATCCGTTTTCCGCGCGCGCGCGACGAGCTTCAATTTGTCGTTCTCGAACAGCTTGCGCAGATATTCCTGCAACACTTCACGGCCGACGGGAATCTTCATCGCGAAGGCGAAGGAGCGGTCGCCGTCCTCGTCGTCGAGCGTGATGGCGGCGATCTTGCGCTCGCCGAGCGTTACGTTGGCCGCATTCTCCGGGTCCTTCGGATCGGGCGCGACGCGCAGGCCGTCGTTGCCGAACGAGCGCCGCAGGAAGGCCTGAAGCTTCGCGATTTCCGCCTTGTGCACCTGAAAAACCTCCGCCGCGCGCATGTCGGGCGCGTTTGCGCGCCGCCGGGCCACGGGTTGCCAGAAACCGCGGCCCGCTTCAAGCGCGGATCAGGCGTCGGCGTTCGCTTCCGCAGCCTTGGAGGCCAGAATCTGGTCCATCGTGCGGCCGGGTTCCGCGCAGCCTGCCGTGCCGACGACGCGGGCCGGCACGCCCGCGACCGTCGTATTGTGCGGCACCGGGCTCAGCACCACGGAGCCCGAGGCGACGCGCGCGCAATGGCCGACCTCGATATTGCCGAGCACCTTGGCGCCGGCGCCGAGCAGCACCCCATGCCGGATCTTCGGATGCCGGTCGCCGGTCTCCTTGCCCGTGCCGCCGAGCGTGACGCCCTGCAGGATCGAGACGTCGTCCTCCACCACCGCCGTCTCGCCGACGACGATAGCGGTCGCATGGTCGAGGAACACGCCTTTGCCGAATTTGGCCGCCGGATTGATGTCGACCTGGAAGACGGCCGACGCGCGGCTTTGCAGGTAATAGGCGAAATCGCGCCGCCCGCCTTTCAGCAGCGCATGGGCGAGGCGATGCGTCTGCAGGGCGTGAAAGCCCTTGAAATAGAGCAGCGGCTCGATCAGCCGCGTGCAGGCGGGATCGCGGTCGAACACGGCGAGAATATCGGCGCGGAAGGCCTCCGCGATGGACGGATCGGCCGCGATCACGCCCGTATAGGCGTGCACGATCGATTCCGCGCAGAGATCGGGATGGTCGAGGCGGGCCGCGACCCGATGGACGATCGCGCGCTCCAGCGTCTCGTGATGCAGCACGTTGGCGAACAGGAAGCCGGCGAGATCGGGCTCGCGGCGCACCGCCTCCTGCGCGTCGGCGAGAATGCGCGCGAACAGCGCGTCCTTCGCCTCGAATTCCACGACCTTGGCCGAGCCGTGACCATACTTCGCCGCCATGTGCAAAACTCCTCGCGCGCGGGCGCGACGCATATTAGCACGTGCCGGGGCCGCTGGCTTCCACGGCCTCACTTGTGGTCCGGCGATGCTTAATCAAGGGGCCGCGGCCCGGATCGCCGGCCCGGCCCTCACGAATTCATCACGCCGAGTTTTCGCGCGAAGGGCAGCGGGCCGAGGTTCGGCGCAGCCGGCGCCGCCGGCGCGCCGCTCGCGGCGGACGAAATCGTCCGGGCGGCGACCGGCGTGGCGACCGCCGCCGCGGACTTCATGGCGCAGTGGGCGCGGCGCGCCCGGGTGAAGATCGTCTGCGAGGCCGGGGCGGCCGATCCAACGTTCATGTCGCGTCTCCGTCACATGCGATGGCGGCACACAACCAGCCCGGCCTTGCGCCGGCCTTGCGCGCGCCGGCGCGTTAATCGTCCGGCAAGCTTCGCGTCGGAGAAGAAAATACGATCAGAATCATAGCGTTACTGTAGATAAGGCCTTTCCGTTGCGGAGCGGATCATGACGACCCTGTCCTCCTATCTCGCGATCGCGCGCAATGCGTCACGCTGGACGACGATCGCGGCGAAGGCGCCCGACGTCGCGACGCAGACGAGATATTTCCAGGACAATATCGGCAAGGTGACAAGCGCTGAGGAACTGGTGAACAATTCGCGACTCTTCACTTACGCGATGAAAGCCTTCGGGCTCGGCGACCGCGCCTATGCGAAGGGCCTGATGAAGCAGGTGCTGCAGCAGGGCGTCGGATCGTCGACGACGCTCGCCTACAAGCTCAACGACCCCAACATCCTGGCCTTCGCCAAGGTCTTCGATTTCGCGCGCAACGGCGCGCAGACGACGCAATCGGCCTCGCTGGCGAAATCCGTCGTCGACCAATACACGCAGAACGCGCTCGAAACCGGCCAATCCAGCCAGAATGCGGGCGTGGGGCTGGCGCTTTATTTCCAGCGCAAGGCGCCGTCGATCGCCAGTGTCTACGGCATTCTCGCCGACAGGAAATTGCTGCAGGTCGTGCAGACCGCGCTCAATATTCCGGCCGCGACGGCCGTCATGCCGATCGACTCGCAGGCGGCGATGTTGACGAAGAGGCTCGACCTGTCCGACTTCAAGGATGCGGCGAAGCTGCAAAATTTTATCGCCCGCTTCGCCGCGCAATACGACGCCAGATACGGCGACGCCTCGGCGACGGGTTCGGTCTATTCCAACGCGATCCTGCTCGGCGCGTCGCAGGATACGGGCGGAGGCCTCGGCGCGAGCCTGTTGCAGGCGATGCAGGCCTATCGGGCCAACACGTAGGTCTCGACTGGAGCTCCCCTCCTGTTTTTTCTATTGACAACGCGCTTAGTTGCCAATGTTATTTACCTTGGTAACTCAGCTGCATCTGTATTCGACACAGGGGGGAGCGGCGATGAGACGCCATACAGCTATTGCCAGCGCTATATGCCTTGTATTCGCGGCGTCGACGGCAAGGGCCGCCGAAGAATTCAAGGGAATTCCGGGCGTCCTTCTCCCCAACGGCACGTTTCGTCCGGCCCCGCCGCCGGCCGCCAACGCGCCCGCCGCGGCGACGACGACCAGGGGTGGAACGATTCGCGTGACGGCGACGGTCCTTCTGGCGTCCACCGCCGCGGAACTCACCCCGTCCTCGCTCAAATGCCATCTGACGATCAGCGTCTACGATACCGATGGCGTGAACACCAACCAAATCCAGGAGGAGGACCACAATCCTCCCACCATCAGCGGCACGACGGCCAAGTGCACAATGGCGGTTCCATACCTCTGGAACCTCTATAATCCGGGGTCGGACACGGTGAATATCGCCCTTGCGATCACCGGTCTCGACGCCAACGGCAAGGGACGGTCGAATTACCTGACGATCCCCCCAATCGCCATGCCGGCGAACGCGGCGATAACCACCCTGACCATCGGCACGCGGCTCTGAGCTTTCGCGACGAAGCCGGTCTTGCGGGTTGAGGAGACGACGATGTTCAAGATGTTCGACCGCCTGACGGGCGCGCAGATTACGGTCATCGCGGTTGCGCTGATCGCCGCCTTGGTTCCTGGATCGCTTTACGCGGTCGCGGCTTTCACGAATGTCGCCATCCAGGATCCCGTGAGCGGCAACCGGGCGAGCGTCGACTCGACAGGTAAATTGGCGGTCAAGCCTGCAACAATATACCGTCCATATACGGAAGCGTATGAATATTATGCACAGAACCCAGCTTACAAAGTCACGATCGGATTTACAGCAGATACCAGCAAGGTCATCTATACGGTGCCGACCGGATACTACTTGTATATCGAATCGCTGACCGGGGTTCTAAGCGCACCGAGCGGCTATACGTCTGCTGGCTTCTATCTCACATCATCAATACATGGAGGCATAACGGGCGTCTTCGCGCCAACGAATCCGTTCGCGCTGGTCCACCAAACGTTCGGTTCCGGGTTCGTCGCATATTCCGGAGAAACGATCTCAGTGGATTCGCGCGGCGTCGGCAACACCGGCCTCTATCTCCACGGCCACCTTCTCTATGCCAACTACTCGACCTACTCGGCCGCTCAGGCCGTTCCCCCGGCGCCCCCGCTTGCGGCGACCAATGTGAGCGCCATGACGAGGAGCGCGCAGAAGTCCAGGGAATCGCCGCCCTGAGCGCTGAGCGCCGTCGGCTACGGCCGTTCCGCCAGAAACGCCAGCACGGCCTCGCGATAGGCCCTGTCTCCCACCGCGCGATTGTGGTCGCGGTTCGGAATGTCGACCGCCCGCGCATTGCCCATGACGGCGGCGAGTTTGTGCGCGTCGCCCGCGACATCGTCCTTCGTGCCGACGCAGATCAGCGTCGGCGTGCGGATGGCGGCGGCTTCGGCAAGCGTCAGCACCTGCCGCGAGCCGCGGATGCAGGCGGCGAGCGCCTTGCGGTCGCTTTTGGTGGCTTCGGCGAAAGCGCGAAAGGTCTTCTGCTGCGGATCGGTGAGCAGGTCCGGCCGCTCCGTCTCCATAGCGTCGGCGATGCCGATGGGCAGGCCGACGCCGTCGACCAGATGATGGCCGAGCCCGCCGAGGATCAGGGACCGCACGCGGTCGGGGTGGTTGAGCGTCAGATAGGATGAGATCCGCGCGCCCATCGAATAGCCCATGACGTCCGCCCGCTCGATGCGCAAGTGGTCGAGCAGATGCAGACAATCCTCCGCCATGATCCGCGTGTCGTAGGCGTCGGGCGTATAAAGCTTGGTGGAGCGCCCGTGTCCGCGATTGTCGAGCGCGATCGTGCGCCGCCCGTCGCCGGTCAGCGTCTTGACCCACAGCGAAAACACCCAGTTGACGGCGTGGCTGGAGGCGAAGCCGTGCACCAGCAGGATCGGCTCGTGACGGTCGGCCGCGGTCGGACTTTCGTCGATATAGGCGAGCCGCGCAGGCCCGGACTGGAAGAAATGCATGGGGATGGCGCGCTTTTTCGTTGTTTCGCCGGGTCTAGCACGGAACGCCGCAATGCAATATCAAGACGCGCAGCGCGATGCCGCATGGCCGCGGCGCGCCCCGCCTGCTATGCCGCGTGTGGCTTCGAGGGAATCTGGCTTCAGAGGATTGGAACATGGCTGACGACGCCACGCCGCATTTCCACAACCAGCCGGGTCTCCCCCGCGTGAAGATCGGCGCGCACAGGTTCATGTGCATCGGCGCCCTGCCGCCGTTCGACCATCCGCACATTTTCATCGACATGGGCGACAGCGCCGAGACGGTCTGCCCCTATTGCTCGACGCTCTACGTCTACGACGCCGCCCTGAAGGGCCACGCCGACCCCGTTTCGTGCGAATTCCACGGCGCCTGAGAGATCATCCGACATGGCCGACAATCCCGTCATCGTCGCCGGCGCGGGCGTCGGGGGACTGTCGGCGGCGCTGGCGCTGGCCGCCGCCGGCCGCTACGCGATCGTGCTGGAGCGCGCCCCCGCGCTCGCCGAATTCGGCGCCGGCCTGCAGCTCGCCGCCAACGCCACGCGGCGGCTTGCCCGCTGGGGCGCGCTCGACCGCCTGAAGGAGCTGGCGACCGCGCCCGAGGCCGTGGACCTGCGATCGGCCCGCGACGGCGCGGTCATCGCCACCGTGCCGGTCGGCGAATCCGAGGCGCGCTGGGGCTCGATCTATCTCGTCGCCCACCGCGCCGATCTGCTGACGGCGCTGACGGACACGGCCGCGGCGTCCCCGCATATCGAAATCCGCCTCGGCTGCAGCCTCGAGGGCTGGCATGCCGACGACGAGGGCGTGACGGTTCATATCGAGGGCCGCCCGGACCTGAAGGGCGCGGCGCTGATCGGCGCCGACGGGCTGCGGTCCCGCGTCCGCGAGGGCCTCGCGCTCACGACGCCGGACGGCCCCCGCTATTCCGGCCGCACCTCCTGGCGCGCGCTCCTGCCGGCCGACGACGTTCCGCCGTGGATGCTCGAGCCGCGCTCGAACCTCTGGCTCGGCGCGGGCGCCCATCTCGTCCACTATCCCCTGCGCAAGGCGAGCGTGCTCAACGTGGTGGCGGTCGTGGAGGACGAATGGACCGACCTCGACGCGCCCGATTTCTGGGCCTCGCACGGCAGCGCATCCTTTCTCGCCTCCCGCTTCCAGGGCTGGAGCGCGGAAATCGGCGACCTCATCGCCGCCGCGCCGGAATGGCGGCGCTGGCCGCTCTACGAGCGCAAGGCGGTGCGATCCTGGGCGCGCGGCCGGGTCGCGATTCTCGGCGACGCCGCGCACGCCATGGCGCCCTTCCTGGCGCAGGGCGCGGCCCAGGCGATCGAGGACGCCGATGCGCTCGGCCAGGCCTTCGCCGCGCATCCCGGCGACGATATCAAGGCGCTCGACGCCTACCAGCACGCCCGGGTCGCCCGCGCCAATCGCGTCCAGCGCGCCTCGCGCATGCAGGGCCTCGTCTACCATCTGGCGGGTCCGCCGGCCTTCCTGCGCGACACGACCATGCGCGCCATCGGGCGCGAGGGCATGGCGAAGGCCAGCGACTGGATCTATCGGGAATAGGCTGAAAGTCTCGCCCGAACCGTCCGCCGTCTTTGATCCGTCGGTTTGACTTTGGGCAGGCGAGCCCCAAAGGTGCGGAAACCGCCACCAACCGGCAGCAAAAGTCCGCCCAGGTGCTCACGTCCGACGCCAATCGCAAGCTCTCCTCCCTCGATCGCGACCTGATCGAGCGGCGCATTCGCGCCATGTGGGACATGCGGCGGCGCGGCGATGTGGCGGGCGTCGCCAGGCTTCTGGCGCAAGATTGCGTCTACGTCGGCAAGACCTGGTTCGGAAAGCCCGTCGATATTCGTCGCGAGGGCCGCGAAGCCTGCCTGGAATGGGCGCGCCAACTGAATGCGATGGTGCAGAACGTCGATATGACAGTGCTTTACCTCGTCATCGACGGTGAACAGGCGGTCGCCTGCCGACGCATCCGCATGCGCGAACCCGGCGGCGGCAGGATCGAGGAAGTCATCGTCTGCAGCTTCATGCGCTTCCGCGGCGGCGAGGTCGTCGAAATCATTGAACTTCCCGATACGCAGGCCATGATCCGGCTTCTCGGCGGCTGACACGGCCGCGATGTTTTTCTCAATTACTTGCGTGATTGACGCCGATCACTTGAAATTGTTTCGACAAGGTCAGAGAAGTAGATCGTCGTTCACGCCTGCGACCTTGTTCAGAGCAAAGCGCGCGTCCCGGCGGCGACGAACGGATTTCAAAGAGGCAGGGCGTGGGGGATTGTTCGCCAACGGCCGAAACTGCAAGCCTTGATCGCGCGACGGTTGAGCGCTGCATCCATCGCCTGATCGCATTGCGCGCGGACGGCGACGTCGACGGGCTTGTGGCCTTTGCCGCGCCCGACATCGTCTTCAAGACGGGGATCGGGCGCTCGCATCCGTTCCACGCCGAATATCGCGGGGCCGAGGCCTGCGCCAAGCTCGTGCGGGACGTGAACGTCTGCTACGAAAATCTCGGCTCGCGCCTGAACAGGCTGCTGATCGACGGCGACCAGGTCGCCCTTCACCGCACCACCCGCATCCGCAATCGCGGCACCGGCCGCGCGGTCGACGTCGACATGTGGAATTTCGTCCGTTTCCGCGACGGCCTCATCGTGGAATTCGCCGAATATCCTGATACCGCAGCCTTCGCCCGCCTCGACGAGGCCGACGCGTGAGCCGGCGGCTGGTGCGGACGGCGGGGATCGAACCCGCACGGGATGAACCCGAGAGATTTTAAGTCTCTTGCGTCTACCAGTTTCGCCACGTCCGCGCCGGTTCGGTTGTAGTCGGAGTCGGCGCCCCGCGCTATCCGCCGCCCCGCGCGATCGGCGGCGCGAAGGAGAGCTGCAGGTCCCATGGAAAGTTGATCCAGGTGTCCTGGCTGACTTCCGTGATGAACGTGTCGACCAGCGGCCGGCCGGCTGGCTTAGCGTAGACCGTCGCCAGATGCGCCTGCGGCAGCAGTTCGCGCACGAGACGCGCGGTCGCGCCGGTGTCGACGAGATCGTCGACGACGAGCACGCCGGCGCCGCCGGTCGCGAGCAGTTCGGCCGAAACCGGCTTGAGGATGCGCAGGCTTCCCTGCGCGGCTTCCGGCGCGACGCCCTCGCCGCCGCCATAGCTCGAGACAGCCAGCGTCTCGATCACGCGCAGCCCCAGTTCGCGCGCGATGATGGCGGCCGGCACCATGCCGCCGCGCGTGACGGCGACCATGGCGGAAAATTCCATGCCCGACAGGCGCCACGCGAGCGCGCGCGCATCACGATGGAACTGGTCCCAGGAGACCGGGAACATTTTTTCGGCTGCGTTCGTCATCGAGCCTCGTTCATTGGCGCGGCTGTCATTCCCGCGAAAGCGGGAATCCAGCCCTGCGTTTGCCGGCTTTGACCTCTGGGTTCCCGATCGGGCCTGCGGCCCGTCGGAAATGACAATGCGCTGCTATTTCTTCGCGCGCTCCGCAACCATCCTGTCGATCATCGCCTTCACGTCGCCCAGCGCGGCGGCGAGTGAGTCCGGGTTCTTCGAGCGCACGACGATCTGGTTCATGAACTTGCCCGTCGTGAACGACGGATAGGAGCCGATCGAGCAATCCGGATATTTCTCCGCGATCGCGCCGAGCCCCGCCGCATAGGCGCCTTCGGGCACGCTGTCGGCCTGCACCGTCTCCATCAGCATCTTCACGCCGGTCTTCAGGCGCGGCGTGACGTTGTCGAGCATGGCCTGCATGATCGAGGGCACGCCGGCCATCACCACGACATTGCCGATCATGAAGCCCGGCGCGGTCGACACGCGGTTCTCGACGAGTTCGGCGCCGTGCGGAATGCGCGCCATGCGCCGGCGCGCCTCGTTGAGGTCTTCCGGCCTGATGCGCGTCAGCAGGAGTTCGATCGCGCGCGGATGTTCGGAAATGCCGACGCCGAAGGCCTTGGCGACGCTGTCGGCGGTGATGTCGTCGTGCGTCGGGCCGATGCCGCCGGTTGTGAACACGTAGGTGTAGCGCGCGCGCAGCGCGTTCACGGCGTCGACGATCTCCTTCTCGATGTCGGGCACGATGCGCACCTCGCTGAGATCGATGCCGATCTGCATGAGGTAATCGGCGATATAGCCGATGTTCTTGTCCTTGGTGCGTCCGGAGAGGATCTCGTCGCCGATGACGAGGACGGCCGCCGTGATTGCGGTCTTTTCGTTCATGCCCTTCGCTCCGTCTCCTGGCGTTCGTAGACCAGATTGTGCTTCGTGCGCAGCGTCGCGCGATAGCCCTGCGCCTCGATGAAGGCCGGCAGGTCCATGCTCCAGCGTCCGGGCATGTGCTCGACGATCATCACCTGCGGCCACAGGCGTCGCGATGCGGCGCGCAGGAAAGGTTCGAGGATCAGGTCTTCGGCGCCTTCGCAATCGAGCTTCATGGCGTCGATGCGGTCAAGCCCCTCGCCTTGCAGGATATCGGCGAGTTTTCGCGCGCGCACCGTAAGACGCCCGCCGTCGTGGCTCGGCACGATGCGGATCGAACTGTCGCCGCGGTTGCGGCTGTCGAGGAACATGGTCACCTCGCCGTCGCAATCGGCGGCCGCGCATTCCATCGTCTTCACCGTGGCGAAATCGTTCTGCCGGATGTTGTAGACGAGCCGCTCGTGGATTTCGGGCTGCGGCTCGATGGCGAGAATGCGCGCCCCCGCGCCGGCGCGCGCGGCGACGAACAGGCTGTAGCCGCCGACATTGGCGCCGACGTCGACGAACACGAAATCCGGCGTGATGCGCGCCGCGAGATAGGCGAGCTCCCGGCGGTCGAAATATTGCGGCGTGAACAGCATCCGCTTTTCGCTGACGTTGTCGGCCGGATAGAGCCGCATCCGCGCGCCGAGCGATTCCACGTCGGCCGGCCGCCCGCGCAGCGCCCGCACGCCGAGCGCCCGCAGGAAATAGGCGGCGCGCCGCCCCGCCCAGCCCTCGGGCGTCCGGCGCGCGGCCGCGATCAGCCGCGCCAGCGCGCCGCGGGGCGCATGGGCGCCGAACGCCTGGAGATCGTTGGTCTGTCTGTGCGGCATGCCGGGCGGGAACTGCGTGTCGCGCCGCTCTACCATGCGCGGGCCGCGCCTGCCAGCCGAAGCCTTTGCGCGGCGGACGCTTTCCCCTAAATAGGAGGACGAATTTCCGGAGACGCTTCGTTGATGACCTTTGTCGACGCCTCGCACGCTGCTGGCCGCAAGACCGGCCAGATCAAGCTGCACGGGCCCGCGGATTTCGAGGGCATGCGCAAAGCCGGCCGCCTGACCGCGGAAGCGCTGGACATGCTCGTGGACGAGGTGAAGCCGGGCGTCGCCACCGCGCGGCTCGACAATCTCGTGTTCCAGTTCGCGATGGACCACGGCGCCTATCCCGCCCCGCTCGACTATCGCGGCTATCGCAAGTCGATCTGCACCTCCATCAATCACGTCGTCTGCCACGGCATCCCCGACGACAAGCCGCTGCGCGAAGGCGACGTCGTCAATATCGACGTGACGCTGATCCTCGACGGCTGGCACGGCGATTCCAGCCGCATGTACGGCGTCGGCGCCATCCCGCGCCGCGCCGAGCGGCTGATTGACGTGACCTACGAATCCCTGTTGCGCGGCATCGCCGTCACGCGGCCCGGCGGCCATACCGGCGACATCGGCTTCGCCATCCAGCAATACGCCGAGAGCGAGCGCTGCACCGTCGTGCGCGATTTCTGCGGCCACGGACTCGGCCGCCTGTTCCACGACGAGCCGAACATCCTGCACTACGGGCGGCGCGGCGAAGGCGTCGAATTGAAACCCGGCATGTTCTTCACCATCGAGCCGATGATCAATCTCGGCCGCCCGCATGTGAAGATCCTGTCGGACGGCTGGACGGCGGTGACGCGCGACCGGTCGCTGTCGGCGCAATTCGAGCATACGGTCGGCGTGACCGAGACCGGCGTCGAGATATTCACGCTCTCGCCGAAGAAACTTGACCATCCGCCGTTACAGGTCGCCTGACCGCGCGCCATGGCCGACGCCGACGAGTCCGAGAAGCACTATCACGGCCACCGCCAGCGCCTGCGCGAGCGCTTTCTCGAAGCCGGCCCGGATGCGCTCGCCGATTACGAACTGCTCGAGCTCCTGCTGTTCCGGACCGTTCCGCGCCGCGACGTCAAGCCGCTCGCCAAGGCGCTCATCAAGCGCCACGGCTCGTTCGCGGAAGCGCTGACCGCGCGCCCCGAGCGCCTGCGCGACGGCGGCGATTTGAGCGAGGCTTCGATCGTCGATTTCAAGATCGTCGAAGCCGCGGCCAAGCGCCTGGCGCGGCAGGGCGTGCAGCACCGCCAGGTGCTCTCCTCGTTCAAGGAGGTGATCGACTATTGCCGCGCCGCCATGGGCTACGCCGACCGCGAGGAATTCCGCGTCCTCTTTCTCGACAAGAAGAACGCGCTCATCGCGGACGAAGTCATGTCCGTGGGCACGGTCGACCACACGCCGGTCTATCCGCGCGAGATCGTGCGCCGCGCGCTGGAGCTGGGCTCCACCGCGCTGGTGCTGGCGCATAACCATCCTTCCGGCGATCCGACCCCGTCGAAGGCCGACATCCGCATGACGGAGGAGATCGTCACGATTTCGAGCCTCATGGGCATCGTCGTGCACGACCATCTCATCATCGGCCGCCACGGCCACGCGAGTTTCAAGGGCTTGCGGCTCATCTGAGGCGCGCTTCGCCGCACCGGTCGCCGCCAATTAATCCGCCGATCCAAACCCGTCGTTAACGAACGGTGACTACGATCGCCGCCTGATTTCCACGGGCAGGTCATGATCGTCGTCCCCCAGAAAAGGATCGCGCAACTGGAACGCGGCGAGCGAAGCATGTTCGCGGTGGGACTGATCGTCTGCCTGACCCTGTTCGCCCTGGCCAGCGCGCTTTTCATATCCCGCGAGCGGGCGAACGCCGGCGCGGCGGAGGCGGAGATCGCAGCCGTCACATCCGCCCTGAACGAGGCGCGCGCGCATCTCGCCGAGGAAACGCGGCTTCAGGCGGAGCGCCTGCCCGAACCCATGGCCCTGTCGCGAAAGCAGGCCGGCGGTCCGGTCCGGCTCGCGGGCGCCGAAGCCTATATCGTCGACCTCGCAGCCGATTTCGCCGCTCCCGCGCAAGGCGAACCGGAGCTGGCCGCGCTGCTGTCGGCCGCCGCGCCGCTCGCCGCCGATCCGGCCGCGGGCGCAGGCCTGCTGCGCGGGCCGCTGCCGGATCGGGATGCGCATTCGTCCTGGTCCGCCCCGCAGAGCGCCATCGCTTTCCCGAACGGCCAGCCGGCTTTCATCGCGCTGGTCCGCTATGTCGGCCCCGCCGGCGCGGGCCTCGCCCTCCTCTCCGCCCGCCCGGTCGATGCGGCCGCGCTCGCCGCGCTCGCGCGCGCCGCGGACACGCAACGGCTGGAAATCGCTTCCGCCGACCGGATTCCGGCGGCCGACGCCGTGGCGCCGCTGGCGACGACGCCGGACGGACGAACTTTCGTGCTCGCCTGGCGCCCGCAACGCCCCGGCGAAACGCTCGTGGAGAACGTCGCCTGGGCGCTCATCGCCTTCGCCCTCGTCTTCGCCGCCTTCGCCCTGGCGCATGCGCGCCGCGTGACCGAGGAAGCCGTCGTCGACGAGGCGGAGACCTTCGAGGCGGTCGGCCAGGATCTGCTGACCGGCCTGCCCAACCGGTCCATGTTCACCCGTCTCGTGGAAAGCGAGATCGATCGCGTCAAGCGCACCGTCAACGAGCACGGCGCCGCCGTCCTCTATCTCGATTGCGACCGCTTTCAGGAGATCAACGACAGCTGCGGGCGCGAGACCGGCGACAAGCTGATCGCGGCGCTCGCCCATCGCCTCGGCAATCTCCTGCGCGCCTCCGGCCGGCTTGCCCGTTTCGAGGGCGACGACTTCGGCATCATCCAGACCGACGTCGTCGGCCCGCGCGACGCGGAAATGCTGGCGCGCCGCATCATCGACGCGGTGGCCGAGCCGTTCGACATCGACGACCGCCAGATATACGTCGGCCTGTCCATCGGCATAGCGCTGTGCCCGCATGACGCCGACACGGCCGACGAGCTGATGCGCCGCGCCGACGTCGCGCTCTATCGCGCCAAGAACGAAGGCCGCAACCGCTACGCCTTCTTCGAGCAGAAGCTCGGCGAGCAATTGCGCATGCGCAAGGTCGTGGAGGACGATCTGCGCACCGCCATCGAGACCGGCGCGCTCGTGCTGCAATACCAGCCGATCATGGACATTTCCGGCAAGCGCATGGTCGGCGTCGAGTCGCTCGTGCGCTGGCCCCATCCCGTGCATGGCCTGATCTCGCCGGCGAACTTCATCACGCTCGCCGAGGAATGCGACCTCATCCTGCCGCTCGGCGAATGGGTTCTGCGCCGCGCGCTGGCCGACATGCGGCTATGGCCGAACCTGAAGGTCGCGGTGAACGTGTCCGCCGTGCAATTCCGCCAGAAGGATTTCGGCGAGAAGATCGAGCGGCTGCTGCAGGAGACGGGCGTCGAGCCGGAGCGTCTCGAACTCGAACTGACCGAAAGCGTGCTGCTCTCCGACGCCGACGCCGCCGAGGACGCGATGATCAACCTGCGCGCCATGGGCATCCGCCTCGCGCTCGACGATTTCGGCACCGGCTATTCGAGCCTGATCTATCTGCGCCGTTTCGCCTTCGACAAGATCAAGATTGACAAGTCGTTCCTGGAATCGCTGGAGGCGTCCGGAGAAGGCGCGATCATCGTGCATTCCATCGTGCATCTCGGCCGCGCGCTCGGCCTGACCGTGACGGCCGAAGGCGTGGAAAGCGCCGACCAGCATCGCTTCCTGCAGGCGCTCGGCTGCCACGAATTGCAGGGCTATCTCTTCTCCAAGCCCGTCTCGGCCGCCGACATCACCCGCCGCCTGCGCGCGCAGGAGACCGGCGGCGAAAAACGCGCGGTGGCGTAGCCGCGCGGGTCGTATTTCCAAACTCATTGACAGTCTTGCAGAAGCACAGGAATCTCGTTGCATTCGTTTAGAGCGCAAACGACGGTTCGGGGGCGATGGCGGGTAGGTCTGTTTTCATTTCGCATGCGTCGAAAGATCGAGCCATCGCGAGCGAAATCTGCGAGCGGCTCGAATATAACGGGGTTAAGTGCTGGATAGCGCCGCGCGATATTCCTCCGGGAGCGTCTTACACGGCCGCGATCATCGACGGACTGCACGAATGCGCCGTATGCCTTCTTGTTTTGAGCGGAAATGCAAATAGATCGGGCCCGGTGGCCAACGAGATCGAACGCGCGCGAAGCTACGGCAAGCTGATCGTTCCTCTCCGGATTGAAGATGTTCTACCTGGAAAGGAGCTTGAACTCTACGTTTCCCAGAGTCAGTGGGTGGACGCCTTCGCTTCGCCGATTGCGGACCGCATCGACTATATCGCCACTGCGGTTCAATCGGCGGAATTGAATCAAGCGCCGCCGGCGCCCCCGCCGCAGAGACTGACTGCGGCGGCGAAAGCCGAGCTGTTGCTGGAACGCGCTGTTAGGCACAAAATTCTCGCGACATTCGCCGCCGTCGCGCTATTGGCGGCGCTGGGCGGCGCCGGACTGTGGATGCAATTCGGCACCCGTGACGTCGTGCAGCGCGCAAGCGAGTCGATCAGCGGCTCCGCGGCGGTCGTTTCAGAAGCCGGCAAGCAGATCGGGGCGGTTGGCGGGAAGCTGGATTCGATCGACGCGGGCGTGCGGGGCGCCAAGAAGGAGACGAGCCTCGACCCGCGCAAGGAAGTGGCCAATCTGGGCGCGGTCTGGGATCAGGCGGCGTTCGAGATCGCGGTCATCCGCGAGGACACGCGCCTCGTGGACCTCTATCTCGCCGGCGGCATGCGAGTTTCCGCTCTTTTTGTTCTGGCGACCGCCACCAGAGAAGGACCGGATATTTCTCAGCAGATGACGGAGCGAATTGTCAAAGCGGTCAAGGCGGATGATCGCTCCGCCTGCGAAAGGCTGGATGCTTCCTTTGTCAACAGATGGCTCGCGCGACCGAACATCCGGCGCGCCGCATTCAGCGTTTGCGACGCCGATCTCGTTCGGTCGAATCTGGCCGCACGGCTGAAGGAAAGGGAATACGCCGTCAACAACCACGACCGAATTGTCGCGGAGGTCGACGCAAGAAAAGCCAAATGCCGGTCTGAACTGTCCAACATCTACAAGAACGCAGGCGTCGGCATGGATCAAGTGAAGGCGGGGCAATTCGCGAACGAGATATTCGAGAAGCACTATATTTCTACAAAAGACGCGACAAACGAGATCGCAATCGACTCGCTCTCTCGCGAGCGGGCGCATTTCACGATGACGCTCTTCCAGCGCGTCATCAAGGCGCGCAACGCCAACGAGATCATCGCATACGCGATTGCTCTCACCTGCGCGAAGAAATTCCCGACGCCCGAACGCGCGATGGCGGCCGACCTGGAGCCTCTACGGTCGGCCGTCCGCCTCATATCCGAGAAATAGGTCTCTTAGTGAAACCGGAACTCGGCGCCGATCGTGCGGATTTCGGCCGGGCGGATCAGACGCTCATGGCCGATGCGCACCGAAAACAGCGGACCGTCCAGCTTCTCGCGCCAGAAGGCCAGGAACTTCTTGAGAACCGGAAAATGCGGGGCGGCGTCGTAGTCCTGCCAGACGAAGCTTTGCAGGAGCGAGGGATGGTCGGGCATGCGATAAAGAATTTCGGCCGTCGTGAGACCCCAGCCGGCGAGCTGCTGCAGGAAATCTTCCGAAACGCGACCCGTGCGGCCCATGTCCGCGGCCTCTACGCGCAATTTCTCGACCATTTCGACCTCACATGATTTATCGGCCCTTCTCTTTGCGGTCCGCCCCTGATCGGGAGTGCTGCAACAGACACAGATTGCAGACCCGTTTGATTGCGATAGGGTTAACGCGCGCGACCACGGGATACAAAAAGCAAGAGCCGGGCCAATTTCCGCTCCGGGCGCTTGCGCGAATGCAAATTGAAAATGGGAACGGACGGAATGCCGCGCTCCAGCCGCGCCCTATCTTGTGCGGACGACATCCACGGAGACGCATCGTTGAACAGCCCACAGATCACCAACGCGGCCGCCCTGCTCGGCCGCATTTTCATGTCCGCGATTTTCATTTCGGCGGGCTATAGCAAGATCGGCGGCTATGCCGGCTCCGCCGCCTACATGGCCAAGATGGGCGTTCCCGGCGCGTTGCTGCCGCTGGTCATCCTCACCGAGCTCGGCGGCGGTCTCCTGATCCTGTTCGGCTTCCAGACCCGTATCGCCGCCTTCCTGCTCGCGGGCTTCTGCCTGTTGTCCGGTCTGCTCTTCCATCTCTCGGTCGGCGATGCGCCCAACATGATCCAGTTCTGGAAAAACGTCGCGATGGCCGGCGGTTTCCTCGGCATGGTCGCGCACGGCGCCGGCGCCTGGTCGGTCGACGCGCAGATGAGGAAATGACGATCGAGCGCCGCGGCGAACCCTTCACGCCGCGGCGCCCGAAGCGATCCGGCCGTCAGGCCGCCATCTTGTTGGCGGAGCCGGTCGCGAGCTTGGTCAGGAGCGCATCCGCCTTGTGCTCTTCCTGAAGATTTGCGTCCAGAAGCTTGGCGGCGTCCGGCATCTTGAGCAGCGTCGCCCAGGTCTTCAGCGTGCCATATCGTGCGATCTCGTAGTGCTCGACCGCATTGCCCGCCGAGATCAGGCCGGCGTCGATTGCGGGCGTGTCCGAAAACTCCTCGATGATCTCCTCGCCTTCCTCGATCAGGCCCTGAATGGCCTCGCAGGTCTTGCCCTGCGCGCGCTTGCCGGCGATCTCGAACACTTTCTGCAAACGCTCGATCTGGCCGTGCGTTTCCTGCAGGTGATTTTCGAAAGCTGTGCGCAATTCCTCCGATTCCGCCGCTTTCGCCATTTTGGGAAGCGCCTTCACGATCTGGCGCTCCGCGTAATAGATGTCCTTGAGCGTTTCGAGGAACAGATCCTCGAGCGTCTTCTGCCTTGCCATGGATGATCCTCCGTGTCGGATTGACGGAGGCGGAACGCGCGCCCGCGGCCTCGGTTGCGCGGCCGGATGAATTTATCCGCCGGAGCCCTTGCCGAGGAAATGCAGCGCTTCCGGTGTATCGACATCGATCGCGGCGCCGTCGTCGTCGATGGCCACCTCGGCGATGCGAAGATCGGGGCGCATCAGAATCCGCCGCGCGCCCTCGTCGCCTTCCAGCTTCATCGCGGCCGCGAAGAGCCGGCGCGACAACAGGATCGGATTGCCGCGGCGGCCCTCCACCAGCGGCGCGACGGCGTCGAGCTGCGGATCGGCGGCGAAGGCGTCGATCAGACGCCGGGCCAGCGCCGCCGTCACGCGCGGCATGTCGCCGAGAAAGACCAGAGCGCCATCGACGGACTCGTTCAGCGCCGCAAGGCCCGTCCGGACCGACGAGGCGATGCCGCTCGCAAAATCAGGATTGGGCGCCTCGACGATGGAGAGCCCGGCGAGCGCGGCGACGACCCGGTCACGGGCATGGCCTGTGACCACGACCACGGGTCGCGTTCCGCACCCGGTGGCGGCCTCGACCGCATGGCGCACGAGCGGCGCGCCGTCGAGTTCGGCGGCCAGTTTGGTGACGCCATCGGCGCCGCCGGAAAATCGCGTGGAGCGGCCGGCGGCGAGCACGATCGCGGCGACCTCAACCATCCTCGTTCTCGGCTTCCGTCGCGCCGCCCGCGCGCGGCTGCGGCCGCGACACGATTTCCATCAGCAGCCCGCCGGCGCCGAGGCGCTTGATGTCCGCGGACGTTACGGGCAGGCCGGCGAGCAGGCGCTGCAGGACCCAGTCGAACCCGTTCTCCTTGGGGCTGCGCGCGCAGCCGGGCGCGCCGAGGATCGGCCGGCCGGCGGAGGTCTCGCCGATCAGCAGCAGATTGCCGGGATCGACGGGCATGCCGAAATGCTCGATGCGCCCGCCCGCCGCCTCGACCGACGCGGGGATGACGTCGCGCCGGTCGGTGATCGCCGAAGCGCCGAAGACGATGACGATATCGCTCTGCGGCGTCGCGCGCGCGATCGCGGGCGCAAGCGCATCCGCGTCATGCTCCACGCGTTCGTGCGAGACGATGGTCGCGCCGGCAGGCTCGAGCCGCTCGCCGAGCACGCGCGCGGTCTTGTCGATCGTGCTCGGCTTCAGGCCCGACAGCACGGTCGAGATCATCGCGACCTTCATCGGCTTGAACGGCGCGATCGACAGGCGCGCGGCGCCGGCGGCGGCGAGGGTTCGATCGATCTTTTCGCGGGCGACCGCGAATGGAATGATCTTCACGGTGGCGACCATCTCGCCTTCCACCACCGCGCGCAGCGGCGGCAGCGTGGCGAAGGTGATGGCCTCGTCGAGCGCGTTGACCGCATCGACGGCGCCGGCGTCGACGACGAGCACGCCCGGCCGTGTCGCGAACAGGTTGCAGCGGCCGGTGAACGGCGGATCGACGCGCACATGCGCGCCCGCGAGAGTCGCCGCCAGCAGTTGCGCCGCCTCGTCCTCGTCGATGTCGCCGTCTTCCAGCAGCGCAACAGTCACCTCGGCGACGCCCGCCGCCTGCAACGCCGCAATCTCGGCGGCGCCGACCACGTCGCCCTTCCTCAACGTCAGACCGGGCCGCCGCACCGCATGGGCGATGATTCCGCCCGCCGCCTGCTCGACCGGGACAGGCCCGAACTTCATGCCGCCTTCTCTTTTTCTGAACGCAGCGGTTTCTTGCGCAGCGAGAGCACGATCTCGGCGAGCACCGACACTGCGATTTCAGCAGGACTCACCGCGCCGATGTCGAGGCCGATCGGCGCGTGGATGCGCCCGATCTGCTCGCTCGAGAACCCGGCCGCCATCAGCCGCTCGACGCGCCGGGCGTGCGTCTTCTTCGAACCGAGCGCGCCGATGTAGAAGCAGTTCGCCGCCAGCGCGAGTTTCAGCGCAGGATCGTCGATCTTGGGATCGTGCGTCAGCGCCACGACGCCCGTATAGGCGTCGAGCCCCATCTCCGGCAGAACCTTGTCCGGCCATTCCGCGATCACGCGCACGCTCGGGAAACGCTCCTTGGTCGCGAAAGCCGTGCGCGGGTCGACGATCGTGACGTCGAAATCGACGAGACGCGCCATGTCGGCGAGCGCCTGGCTGACGTGCACCGCGCCGATCGCCACGAGCCGCGCGGGCGGCGCCTGCACGGTGAGGAAGTACGCCTTGCCCTCGATCTCGACCGACGCGCTCTTGCCCATGCGCAATTGCCTGTCGAGCGCGTCCGCGAATGGGTCGGCGGCGATGTCCGCAGCCTTCACGAGCCGCTGCGCGCCGTCGGCGAGATCGGTGACGAGCACGGCCGCGCGGCGCGCGCGGCGCTCCTCGTTGAGCGCCTTGAGAAGCTCGAGTTCCATTCAGTCGATCCTCTCGACATAGACGCGGATGCGCCCGCCGCAGGAAAGGCCGACGCGCCAGGCCGTTTCGTCCGCCACCCCATATTCGAGCGTGCGCGCCTTGCCGTCCGCGATAACGTCCTGCGCTTCCGTCACGACGTCGCCCTCGACGCAACCGCCGGACACGGAGCCGAGAAAGCGGCCCTCGTCATCGATGACGAGATGGCTGCCGGTCGGCCGCGGCGCCGAGCCCCAGGTCTCGACGACAGTGGCGATGGCGACTCCGCGCCCCGCGCGCTTCCAGTTCTCAGCTTGCGAGAGAATGTCGTCTTCCGTTGCGAGCATTGCGATCTCCCTTGGACCGCGAGCCTTCAGGCTCGCACTTTCGTGGACGATGCGAGCCTGAAGGCTCGCGGTCCATTTATCACGCCGCCCGCAGCCACTTGCGCGGATCGGTCGGCGACGAATTCTTCTCCTGCGCCAGCGCCGCGACAAGATCGGCCATCGACTGCAGGTTGTGGATCGGCCGGAACTCGTCGACATGCGGCAGCATGGCGCGCACGCCCGACGCCTTGGCCTGGAATTCCGAATAGCGCAGCAACGGATTGACCCAGATGAGGCGCCGGCACGACTTATGTAGGCGCTCCATCTCCGCGCTCAACTGGTCCAGACGATCGCGCTCGAGCCCGTCGGTGAAGAGTATGCAGATCGCGCCCTGCCCGAGCACGCGCCGCGACCATTCGCGGTTGAACGCGTGCAGCGAGGCGCCGATGCGCGTGCCGCCCGACCAGTCCTTCACGCCAGCCGAACATTCGGCGAGCGCCTCGTCCACATCCTTGTGGCGCAGCGCGCGCGTGACATTGGTCAGCCGCGTGCCGAACAGGAACGTGTGCACCCGTCGCCGCCGGTCGGTGAGCTGGTGCAGGAAATGCAGGAAGATGCGCGTGTAGTCGCTCATCGATCCCGATATGTCGCAGATCGCGACGATCGGGGCGTAGCGTTCGGCGTGGTCGCGGAAGGCGAGTTCGATGGCGCCGCCCGCGCGCAGCGACTTGCGGAACGTGCCGCGCGGATCGATGCGCCCGCCATGCGGGTGGGGCTTCCAGCGGCGCAGCTTCATTTTCTCCGAGGGCATGCGCAGCCGCGCGATCACGGCGCGCGCCGTGGCGATCTCGGCGGCGCTCATCTGCGCGAAATCCTTGGTCTGCAGAACTTCGCTCGCCGACATGGTGAAGCGCGCGTCGACTTCCACCTGCTCCTTCGGCTTTTCCTGCGGGCGGTGCTTGTAGAGCGCGTCCGCTACGCGCGCGGCGCCGGCGTCGGGCTTCTTCGGCTCGGAATGATCCTTCGCCTGCGGCGACATCAGCGCGATCATCTTCTC
>DAIRCS010000043.1:0-10253 GCA_036796555.1 Rhodoblastus sp.
TGTTAGGCCTGCCGCCAGCGTTCGTTCTGAGCCAGGATCAAACTCTCAAGTTGAGTTGAGATTTGATCTGACTAGTCACTTAAACTCTTGACGAGTTCCCAAACACTCCGGTCCGAAGACCGGTTTCGATCCGAAGATCGAATGGTGTGTTTGAGTAAACGTGACCGTCAGTTGTCTCTTTACGACCTGCCACAAGGGCAGGTCCGCAAGGACTTCCGCCGTCCACGTTTCTCTTTCTTCCGATTCAATTGTCAAACAGCAGCGTCTTGGTGGAAACCGAAGGTTTCCGAAAGACTTGGGCGAAGTCGCCTCACAACCTTAGCGGTCGAACCGGCCTCGCTCCGATCTCTACTGATCAGAGTTTGGCTACACCCGAGAAGTCTCGAGAAGGTTCCGAACCGCGCCGGCCGCGTCAGCAGCGACGTCGTCGATGGGCGGCTTATAGACCCGGGCTCGTTCGGGTGTCAACAACCGATTCAAAAAAAGTTCGAAAAAGTTCGTTTTCTGAGGAATTCCGGGCGTTTGCAGCGCACAACGTTTTCTTCGCGGCTGCGTTCCTCCGAAAAAAATCGCGCGCCCAACTTGGGCCATGATCGGCAGGCTTGGTCCGGGCCGGAATGGCGGTCCGGTTCGGACGCCGACGGGGTTCATTTGCGCGCGCGGGCATGTTAGGCCGGGTCGAGGCGCCTGAAACAATGGGTCGAACCTAAGTGCGATCGCCATTTTCGATCGGTGGACACCAGCCGCTGCGCGCCGTCGCGGTCGAGCTGGGCGACGAGCCCCCGATCGAGGCGGACGGCGGCCGCCGCTCCGAGGACGATCACCGGCGCATTTCCTTTCACTGGCTCGCCGGCACTATTCTCACCGGGCTCTCCGGCGCTGCCCTGATCGGCGCCGCCGCCTTCAGCGCGCTGGACCGCCAGACCTATCAGGCCGAGGCGCCGCAGGCGGCCCAGACCGCCCGCAAGGACGACCGCGGCGATTCCACCGTCAATCCGCGCAAGGGCGACCGGCTGGTCAAGGCCGTAGACATTGTCGCCGCCAAGCAGAGTTTCAAGGCTCCCGTCGCCGTGCGGGCCGGCGATCGCGAGATCATCCGCACCTCGACCTTCACCCGGGTGGCCACCTCCCTCACGCTGACCGACGCCGGCCTCGGCGACGAAGTGCCCCCCTTCAACCCCCTGCGCCTGCTCGCCAGCGCCCGCGGCGACGCCGCCGCCGCGCCCGAGGAGACCGAGGCCCGGGTCGACGACGCCGAGGTCGCCTTCGTCCTGCGCGATCTCTCGGGCGAGAAGATCGGCGTCCAGCCGGCGCAGCTCTCGGCGGACGAGGTCCAGGCGCAGGTCAACGAATATCTCAAGACCGTCGCCGTCTCCGGGCCGCGCGCTCCGGTCCAGTTGCCGGCGCAGATGTTGCTGATGCGCACGAGCCGCGTCGCCGGACCCGGCCTCGCCTACGCCAATGTCGGCGACCCCGTCGTCTCCTCGACGCCCTTTTCCTCGATCGAGGTCAAGATGGTGCCGGAGAACGTGACGTTGATCTCCAAGTCGCCCGCTCCGGCTGACAAGCAGCCGACCCAGATGGACGAGCGTCTCGTCGTCATCCGCCACGGCGAAAACCTGCAGGACGTCCTGCGCGCCAATTCCGCCACCCGCCAGCAGGCCGCCGACATCGTCGCGGCGCTGGGCGGCCGCAAGGCCGACGCGATCGCCTCGGAGGGCCGGCGCGTCAAGATGCTCTTTGCCGATCTCGACGGCTCCGGCGGAAATATGACGCTCGCCCGCGTCACGATCCACTCCGACGATCGTGTCGAGGCGACCGTCGCCATCACCGACGACGGCCGCTACGTGCAGGTTGAACGCGCGGTCGAGACGGCTAACGCGGGCAAGCCGAAACGCGCCAGCGACGACGAGGAAGACGACGACGCCGGCGGCATGCGCCTCTACGACTCGATCTACCAGACCGCGCTGAAACAGGAGATGCCGAAGCCGATCGTCGCCGATCTCATCCGCATCTTCGCCAACGACATCGATTTCCAGCGCGCGGTGCAGCCCGGCGATTCCTTCGAGGCCTTCTACGACGAGAGCGAGGATCGCGACGATCGCGACAAGCTGCTGTTCGCCTCGATCACCGCCCGCGACGAGACCTTCAAATACTACCGCTACCGCACGCCCGACGACGGCCTGGTCGACTATTACGACGAGAACGGCCGCTCCACCCGCAAGTTCCTCATTCGCCAGCCGATCGCGACCGCCAAGATCACGTCGACCTTCGGCGTCCGCTACCATCCGATTCTCGGCTATTCCAAGATGCACACGGGCGTGGATTTCGCCGCGCCCATCGGCACGCCGATCTTCGCCGCCGGCAACGGCACGGTGCTCACGGCCGGCTGGCATTCGGGCTATGGGCGCCGCGTCGAGATCCAGCACGCCAACGGCTATGTGACGGCCTACAACCACATGTCCGGCTTCGCGCGCGGCGTGAACGAGGGCGTACGCGTCCGCCAGGGCCAGATGATCGGCTATGTCGGCACCTCCGGCCTCTCGACCGGCCCGCATCTCCATTACGAGGTCATGGTCAACAGCCATTTCGTCGACCCGATGCGCGTGAAGCTCGCCCGCACCCGCGAAATGGACGGCAAGATGCTCGCGGACTTCAAGCGCGAGCGCGAGCGCATCGACCAGTTGATGGCCAAGGCGCCGAATGCGACGCGGGTCGCAGCCCGCAGCGCCTCGAATTGATCCCGTCTCCGGACCCGGACGCCGCGCGGCGCGCATGACCGGCGTCGATCCGCAAACGCTCGCCCTGCTCTGCGCGATCGCGGCCCTTGCCGGCTGCGTCGACGCCATCGGCGGCGGCGGCGGCCTGCTGACCGTGCCCGCCCTTCTGCTCGCCGGCCTCGATCCCGTCGCCGCCATCGCCACCAACAAAGCGCAGGGCGCGGCCGGCGCTTTGTCCTCGGCGCTCGCCTTCGCCCGCGCGAAATACGTCGACTGGCGCACGGCGACCCCCGTGGCGCTCGTCGCCGGCGCGTCGTCCGTCCTGGGCGCGCTGTCGGTGACGCTCGTCGACCGCCGCGCGCTCGAGGCGCTCGCACCGGCGCTGCTCGTCGCCATCGCCCTCTATTTCCTGCTCGCGCCGCGCCTGTCCGACGAAAGCGCCCATGCGCGCATCGCGCCGGCGCTCTTCGCCGCCACGGTCGCGCCGCTCGTCGGCTTTTACGATGGCGTCTTCGGCCCGGGCGCGGGATCCTTCTACATGATCGGCTTCGTCAGCCTGCTCGGCTACGGCGTGCTGCGGGCGACGGCCCACACCAAGATCGCCAACGCCGCCAGCAATCTCGGCGCGCTCGGTCTCTATGCCGCGACGGGCGCTGTCCATTGGCCGGTCGGCGTCGCCATGGCGATCTGCGCCTTCCTCGGCGCGCAGGTCGGCGCAAAGCTGGCCATGCGGCTCGGCGCGCGGCTCATCCGCCCGCTGCTGGTCGTCGTGGCCTGCGCCATGGCGATCAAACTGCTCGCCGATCCCGCCAATCCGCTGCGTCAGGCCATCCACGCGCTTTTTGCGAATTGATCACCCGGCCGGCAGGCCGACCATCCGCCGGATATCGGCTGGCGTCGCCCCTTCGGCGCGCAGGTCGCGCAGCGTCTTCGATCCCCGGCTCTTCGACAGCTTGCCGCCGTGCGCGTCGAGAATCAGCCGGTGGTGCCTGTAGTTCGGCGCCGGCAGGTCGAGCAGGCTCTGCAGCAGACGATGCACGCTGGTGGCATGGAACAGGTCCATGCCGCGCGCGACATCGGTCACGCCCTGCAGCGCGTCGTCGACCACCACGGCGAGATGGTAGCTGGTCGGAACGTCGCGCCGCGCGACGATCGCGTCGCCCCACACCTGCGGCT
Source organism: Rhodoblastus sp. (assembly GCA_036796555.1). GTDB lineage: Bacteria > Pseudomonadota > Alphaproteobacteria > Rhizobiales > Beijerinckiaceae > JAJXWB01. The sequence continues at coordinate 3,897 of DAIRCS010000043.1, forward strand.
CGGCGCGCACGTCGCGGCCTTCCGTGCCCTCGCCGAATTCGCGCCAGCCGAGCGTCTGCTCGAGCCGGGCGCAGGCGTCCGGCATATCGATGCGCCGGGCCGCGTGCCGGCCCTCCATCAGAAAGGCTTCCCGCCGCTCACGCCCCATGCGCTTGCACGTGCCGGGATAGAGCGGCGCGCCGTCGGGATCGCGCGGCCAGTCCGGCTGTCCCTCGATCGCCCGGGCGATCTCGCCGCGCGTGCAGAAGCAGGGATAGACGACGCCCCGGTTGCGCAGCCCGTCGAGGGCCAGCGCATATTCGCCGAGATGCCCGGACTGGCGGCGCACAGGCTCCTCCCATTCCAGTCCGAGCCAGGCGAGATCCTCATAAATCGCGGTCTCGAATTCCGGCCGGCTGCGTCCGGCGTCGATATCCTCGATACGCAGCAGGAACCGGCCGCCCGACCGCCGCGCCCCGTCGAAATTGCGGAGCGCCGAATAGGCGTGGCCGAGGTGCAGCAGACCGTTGGGCGACGGGGCGAAACGCCAGACCTGTTGACTTTGCGGTTCGCTCATTCCCCACTCGCGCTGACATGCCGCCTCGAGACACAACTATAGCGACCCCCAAAAGTTCGTCAGCCGCACGGCGCAAAAGCGCCGACAAGCCGCGACCGAAGAAAGCCGCGAAACGGCCCGAGCCGAAGGCCCCCACCGGCGCAAAAAAAGCCGCGCCGCGAAAAAAGCGGCGCGTCGCGGCGACGCCGCGCGCCTATTCGCCCGGGCCGCCGGTCCTCGACGAAGCCGCGCTCGCGTTGGCCGTCGCGGCCTTGCGCGAGCGGGACGCCGCCGTCGTCGGCGCCATGCTGGAGGTCGCGGGCCACCCGCCGCTGCGCCGCCGCGAGCCGGGCTTTGCCGGTCTGGCGTGGATCGTCGTCGGCCAGCAGGTCTCGACCGCCAGCGCCAACGCCATCTACGCCCGTCTCAACGCCGCCTTCCCCAAGCTCGAGGCGCGCGCGCTGGGCGCGGCCGACGACGCCGCCCTGCGCGGCTGCGGCCTGTCCGCGCCGAAGATGAAGACATTGCGCGCCATCGCGCATGCGCTCGAATCCAAATCGCTCGATCTCGACGCGCTCGCCGCCATGACCGCGGAAGACGCCCATGCCGCGCTCTGCGCCGTGCACGGCGTCGGCCCGTGGACCGCCGACATTTTCCTGCTCTTCTGCCTCGGCCATCCCGACGCCTGGCCGGCGGGCGACCTCGCCCTACAGGAAGCCGCGCGCATCGCGCTCAACCTCAGGACGCGCCCGGATACGAAAAAGCTCGAGAAGATCGGCGAGCGCTGGCGTCCCCTGCGCGGCGTCGCCGCGCGCCTGCTCTGGTCCTATTATCGAGTCGTCAAGGAAGGCCGCGCCGGCGATACGAAGTCGGCTGTTGCCGACTTCGGCTAGACTTTGGCGCTCGCCTGAACCCGGAGAGATCATGGCCGCCACCATCGACGGACCCCGCATTGCGCCCAAATCCGGCGCGCCGCGCCAGCTCGTGGTCTTCCTGCACGGCTACGGCGCCGACGGCAACGACCTGATCGAGCTCGGCCGGCAATGGCGTTCCTTCCTGCCGGACGCGCTGTTCGTGGCGCCCCATGCGCCGGAACTCTGCGCCATGGCGCCGTCGGGGCGGCAATGGTTTTCGCTGACCATGCGCGATCCCGCCGAGCGCTGGACCGGCGTCAACAAGGCGCGCCCCGCGCTCGACGCCTTTCTCGACGCGGAACTCGGCAAGCTCGGCCTCGACGAATCCGCCCTCGCGCTCGTCGGCTTCAGCCAGGGCACGATGATGGCGCTGCATGCGGGCCTCAGGCGCAGGCGCGCGCCGGCGAGCATCGTCGGCTATTCCGGCGCGCTGGTCGGTCCCGACCATCTGGCGGAAGCGACCACGCGCGGAAAGGACGGCGGCCCGCCGCCGATCCTGCTCGTGCACGGCGATTCCGACGACGTCATCCCGCTCGATTCGCTGTTCGATTCGGCCGACGCCCTGGCGAAAGCGGACATTCCCTGCCAATGGCACATTTCGTTCGGCGTCGGCCACGGCATCGACGAAGGCGGCCTCATGCACGGCGGCCTGTTCATCGCCCGCAACTTCGGCCTGCGCGCGGACGCCGCCGTCCCACCGCCGGCGCCGCGACGGCGGTGAGCGGAGAAGAGCGCAGGCAAGATCATCGGGCCGATGCTTTCCGCAAACGCTTTAGCACTGAGCTTCAAGTCCGGTCATCGGCGATGGCGCAGGCGTTCGGACGGCCCGGCGCCCGCGGCGCGATCCGCCGGAGGGTCTGAAGTGTCGGCGAGATGGTGCCGCAAGAGGGATTCGAACCCCCGACCCCCTCATTACGAATGAGGTGCTCTACCAGCTGAGCTATTGCGGCCGCAGGCGCCGACGGGCGGCGCGGGCGCGCTTCTCATATCGGCGCGCGCGGCGTTTGACAATGGCCTCTCCACGCGCGGCCGCGCCGCATCGGCGCCGGTTTACCGCCGTGCGCCGGATTGCTAACCCTTTGGGCGCGCCATGTCCGCCGCCATCACAAAGCCCCTGGAGCTCCGCCCCCTCCGAGACGTCGCCATCGAAGACGGTTGCTTCGTCGCGCTCGGGCCCGAGCCGTGGCTGGAGGTCGGCCCGCTCGCGCGGTTCCGCCGCGGCGCGACGATCGAAATCTGCTATGCCGCGGGCCTCACGGACCGGATTTCGCGTCCCGTCCTGCAATTCCGCGACCGCAGCGGCCGCGCCTGGAACGCATTGCTGCCCGCGCCCTCCGAGGGCGCCGGCTTCTGGCGCGGGCGCGTGCCGCGCGACACCGTCGAGATCCGCATCAGCCCGACGGACGAACCCGGTCCGTTCCGCTTCACGATCGAATCGGTCCGCGTCCTGTCGCCGCGCGAAATGATGCGGCTGCGCATCGCCTCGCCGCGGCGCGGATTGTTTGCGACCGGCGCCCGCATGGCCCGCCTGCACGAGGAAGCCGATCTCAACCTGCGCTGGATGCTGGAGCGCGCCGAGACGCAGAATTTCGACCATTGGCGCGCGCGCCGCAGCCGGCCCGGACCGATCGCGGAAATTTCCCCGTCCCAGGTGGCGGTGGCGATCCGAGGCGCGGACGACGTGGCCGGGATCGCGCGCGCGGCAGCCGCGCTGCTCGCCCAGACCCACGCGCGCTGGCGGCTGGCCCTTCCCGACGCCTCGCCCGAGGTCGCCGCCTGGGCGCAAGCGCAGGCCGATCCGCGCATCGCGGCGGGAACTCTCGAGGACGCGGCCTTCGTCATGCCGCTCGACGCCGGCGACCGGCTTGTTCCGCATGCGCTCTCGGCGTTCCTCGCCAAATTCGCGCGTCATCCCGGCTACGAGATCGTCTACAGCGACGAGACGCGTCGCCCACGCCCCGGCGTCGCCGCCGAGGCCGTGTTCAAGCCGGACTGGAGCCCGACCCGGCAGGCTTACAGCCCCTACGTCGGCCGCGCCGCGATGCTGCGCGGTCCTGTCGCCCGGCGCCTTCTTGCGACCGGGCGCGCGAGCGATACGCCACAGGCGCTGGTCGACGCCGCCCTTGGCGAGGCCGCGCCCGGCGCCGTCGGCCATGTGGCGCGCGCGCTGGTCGAGACGGCCGGTCCCGCGCCCCTGCGGCCGCGCATGGACCGCAGGGCGCCGCCGGCGAACGCGGCTCGGCGCAAGGTCACGATCATCATCCCCACGCGCGACCGCATCCGCCTGCTCGAACGCTGCCTGGACTCGATCCTCGCCAGAACGCGCTACGGCGACTACGACGTCATGGTCATCGACAACGGCAGCGTTCAGCCAATGACGCTCGCCAGTCTGGACAGATACGCGCGCATCGAGCCGCGCATCTCCGTCCTGCGCAATCCGATGCCGTTCAATTTCGGCGCCTTGTGCAACTTCGGCGTCGCCCATGCGCGCGGCGACACGATCGTCTTCCTCAACAACGACACGGTGATCCTGCAACGCGACTGGATCGAGCGCATGCTGGAATTCGCCGTCCGGCCCGACGTCGGCGCCGTCGGCTGCAAGCTCGTCTATCCGAACGGGCGCGTGCAGCATTCGGGCGTCGTGCTCGGCCTGGGCGGCGTCGCCGGCCATTTCGGCGACGGAATCGGACGCCGCGCCAGAGGCTGGCTCGGCGGATCGCTCGGCCCTCACGAGACGTCCGCCGTCACGGCGGCCTGTCTCATGGTCGAGCGCGACAAGTTCGAGACGGTCCAGGGATTCGACGAGAAGAACCTGCCGATCGAGCTCAACGACGTCGATCTCTGCCTGCGGCTCGACGCGCGCGGCTGGCGCACGATCTGCGATTGCCGCGTCATCGTCGCGCACCACGAATCCGCGAGCCGCGGCGGCGCGACGCTGCGTCTGCAGCGCGTCTACCGCAAGGAGCGCGAATATTTCGCGGCGACATGGGGCGGGGCGATCCGCAGCGATCGCTACTTCAATCCCAACCTGTCGCTCTACGACCGCGAGCCGAAGCTCGGTTAGGGCTGTTCGCGACGATGTGAAATTGCGGCGCCGTCATTGTGAGCAACGACGGTATCGGTGCGCTGGTTCACCCTCCGTTAACCATGAAGCCGACGCTTTGCCGCGTTGCCGCAAGAACTGCGCGCAATTCTCTTTACGTTAAAACCCCATTAGCAAATCGACTCGTATCGTCCCGATCTCGTTGATGACTAAGCGACTGAAATTGAATTGCCTTCAATTCATCGCCGTTATCGGGTCCAAGGGCCCAATACATCGGCGGCCGCAGCGCCGGGCCAGGCTGCGCCGTCTTCGAAGCAAGAGATACGGCCGCGGGCAGACATCCGCCGCCTGAAGTAGAGGACAACAAGATGCGTATGGTTCGTATTCTGGCGGCCGCCCTTTCGGCTTCCACGATCGCTGGCGCCGCCGTGGCCGCCGATCTTCCCTCCCGCAAGGCGCCGCCGCCGGCCTACGTGGCGCCGGTCCCGATGTTCACCTGGACGGGTCTCTACATCGGCGTGAACGGCGGCGGTTTCATCAACAATTCCCGCATCGGCTCGTTCGCCGGCTTCGGCAATTCGGGCAAGCTCGGCGGCGGAAGCTATCTCGTCGGCGGCACGATCGGCTACAATTGGCAGACGGCCAACGGCATGGTCCTCGGCGTCGAGGCCGACGCCGACTATCGCGGCAAGGCGTCCGAAACGCCGCCGCTGTTCCTCAACGTGAACTCGAACGACGGCGTGCTCGGGTCGGCCCGCGTCCGCCTCGGCTACGGCTTCGATCGCGCGCTGATCTACGTGACCGGCGGTCTCGCCTTCGGCAACGCCATTGCCCCGAACGCCCTGGTCTCGCCGTTCTTCGGCGTCGCCGCCGCCCGCAGCGGCTCCAACCCGACCTTCGGCGTCGGCTGGACCGCGGGCGCGGGCCTCGAATACGCGCTGAACAACAACTGGTCGGTCAAGGGCGAATATCTCTACGCCGATCTCGGCTCGAAGAGCTGGGTCTACAACGCCGGCCTCGTGCCGGTCTCGGTGGCGGGAACCAGCGCCGCGCACGAACTCAAGGCGGGCGTCAACTACCGCTTCAACTTCGGCGGCGTCCCCGTCTACGCGAAATATTGATCGCTTTCCCCACGCGAGAACGCCCGGCCCTGCGGCCGGGCGTTTTGCTTTGCGGGTCAGACCTTGCCGAGCTTGCCCAGAATCTGCTCGATGTCGCCGATGCGGTGATGGGTCAGGTCCTTCGCCACTTCGCCCTTCACGTGTTTCAACGTCTCGCCGTGCAGGCTCCTGCGCAGGTCGCCCAGGACCTTCGGCGGCGCGACCAGCGTGATCTCCTTGCAGGCGCCCGCGCGCACCGCCTCGTCGATCTCGGCCGCGACGCTTTCGGCGAATCGATGCTCGGCGAGTTCGTGCCAGTCGGTCGTCTCGACCGCGCTGCGCGGCCCCATGCTCGCCTGCGCGCGGCCCGGCGCGTCCGTCCCCTGATCGCGCGTCGCCGGATTGTCGTCGAGACGCACCGCCGCGCGCCGCAGGTCGAGCAGATCGGCGTCGCCCTCGTTGCGCAGGAACAGCGCCTTGCGGCCGTCGCCGACGAGAACCCAGGCCTTGTTGTGGATGCGGACAAGCGTCATCGCTTTCTCCTTGTCGTTGGACGTCGATTCAACGCCCGATCGCGCGCGGGGGCGATGACGGAGCGCAAGGACGCGCGGCGACCCAAATGCGGCGTTCGCGAAATGCTAACGCGCGAGCGCCAGAATGGTTGAATGCGATTCGCTCATATCCTGTTCGCGCTCGTCGGCGCTCACATCGCCAGCGGCTGCGCCGTCGTGACGGTCGTCGGCGCGGTCGGATCGGCGGGCGCGA
>DAIRCS010000043.1:10263-23246 GCA_036796555.1 Rhodoblastus sp.
CAAGTGTCGCAGCCGGGGGTAGCAGCATCCCCGGCGCCAGCGCCACGCTCTCCGGGGCGAGCGCCGTCGCCCGCGCCGCGACGCCGAGCTTCAGCAGCGAGGACAAGCCGGCGCAGTAACGCCGGCTTCAGCGCTCAATTGCCGCCTTCGAGCAGGCGGCGCGCGATCACCATCGCCTGCACTTCCGCCGCGCCCTCGAAAATGTTGAGGATGCGCGCGTCGCACAGCACGCGCGAGATCGCGTATTCGAGCGCGAATCCATTGCCGCCGTGGATCTGCAGCGCATTGTCGGCCGAGGCCCAGGCGACGCGCGCGCCGAGCAGCTTCGCCATGCCGGCCTCGAGATCGCAGCGGCGGCCCTCGTCCTTGGCGCGGGCCGAGAAGTAGGTGAGCTGGCGGGCGATATGCGTCTCCACCGCCATCATCGCGATCTTGTCGGAAACGCGCGGGAAATCGAGCAGCGGCTTGCCGAACTGGATGCGTTCCTTGGCGTAGCGCAGCCCCAGCTCCATCGCCGACTGCGCGACGCCGACCGCGCGCGCGGCGGTCTGGATGCGCGCGGATTCGAAGGTCTGCATGAGCTGCTTGAAGCCCTGCCCCTCCTCGCCGCCGAGCAGATTGTCCGCCTTCACCTCGAAACCGTCGAAGCCGATCTCGAATTCCTTCATGCCGCGATAGCCGAGCACCTCGATCTCGCCGCCGGTCATGCCCTTCGCCGGGAAGGGATTGGAATCGTCGCCGCGCGGCTTTTCCGCCAGCAGCATGGACAGGCCCTTGTAGCCGGGCTCGTTCGGATTGGTGCGCACCAGCAACGTCATCAGGTCGGCGCGCACGGGATGGGTGATCCAGGTCTTGTTTCCGTAGACCTTGTAGACGTCGCCCTCCTTTACCGCGCGCGTGCGCAGCGAGGCGAGGTCGGAGCCCGTGTTCGGCTCGGTGAAGACGGCGGTCGGCAGGATTTCGCCGCTGGCGATCTTCGGCAGGTAATGCGCCTTCTGTTCGGGCGTGCCGCCGGCGAGAATCAGCTCCGCCGCGATCTCCGGCCGCGTGCCCAGCGAGCCGACGCCGATATAGGCGCGCGACAGCTCCTCCGTGACGACGCACATCGAGGTCTTGGACAGGCCCATGCCGCCGAATTCTTCCGGGATCGTCAGGCCAAACACGCCGAGATCGGCGAGGCCGCGGATGACGTCCAGCGGAATGTATTCGTTCTTCAGATGCCATTTGTGGGCGTTCGGGATGACCTCGGCCTCCGCGAACCTGCGCATCTCCGTGCGAATCGCCTCCAGCGTCTCGTCGAGGCCGGGCTCGCCGACGGTGGCCTTCGCCTCGGCGTGATCGATGAGATCGGCGAGGCGCGCGCGGTTCTTTGCTGTGTTGCCCGCGGCGATCACCTGCTCGACCGCCGGCGTGCGGCGTTTGGCGATCTGCTCCGGCGTCAGGCCAAAATCGCCGGGGCGCACCATCTCGCCCTGGCTCATCGGAATGCCGCCGAAGACCTGCGCGACATATTCGCCGAGGCCGATGCGGGTGAGCAGAATCTCGGTCTCGCCGAGCTTGCCTTCCGCCTGCATGCGCTCGGCGTAATGGATCATCTCGCGGATCGCCTGCACGTAGGTGGCGAGCCATGACAGGCCGTGCGCGGCGTGCTGCTCCCGCTCGAACAGGGCGGAGGAAATCTTGCCGTCCTTCGAGACGAGGTCGCGCACCGCCTCGATCGCGTCGCGGTAGAGATTGTCGATCGCGCTCATCGCGGCGTTCGCCTCGGCGAGCCAGCTTTCGGGCGATGTCGCGTTCTTTTCGAGGGTGGCCGCGGTCATCGAAATCTCCGGAGAAAACGAAAGATCGGCTTTATTGCCATCGTCTCGGTTGCGGTGCAACACGTTGCGCGGGCGGCTGTCAGTCGCGCCCGAACCAGCGGGCGACGCCTTGCGCCAACGGCGCGAGCCCGAAATGAACTGCGGGAACGACGAGCGCGCCAAGAGCCAGGCCGAACAGGCCGTAGACGGCGGCCGACGCCAGCCAGTGGGCGGCAGGGGCCGCGACCGGCGCGCGCGCCGCAAAGCCGCCGGCCGCATCGGCCCAGGCCTGCGGCCAAGCGACGCCGAAATGCGCAAGCCCGTGGCTCAGGATCGATCCGCCGACCCAGATCATGGCCGCGACGCCGACGACGCTGAGGACCGACATCAGCGCCGGCATGAGGCGCACCAGTCCGCGCCCGGCGGCGCGCACCAAGGCCGTGCGCGCGCTGCGGGCGAGCGCAAGGCCCATGTCGTCCGCCTTCACGATCAGCGCCACCGCGCCGTAGACGCCGAACGTCATCAGGATTCCGACCAGCGCCAGCGACAGCGCCTTCGTCCAGAAATCGCCGGCCTCGATGCTGGCGAGCGCGATGGTCATGATCTCGGCGGAGAGGATGAAATCGGTGCGGATCGCGCCGCTGACGCGCTGCTTCTCGAAATCGGCGGCGGACGCGTCCTGCGGCGCGGCGTCGTCGCCGCCATGGCCGAACAGCGCTTCGACGACCTTCTCGGCGCCCTCGTAGCACAGGAACAGGCCGCCGAGCATGAGCAGGGGCTCGACCGCCCCGGGCGCGAACGCGTCGAGCGCCAGCGCCAGCGGCGCCAGGAAGACGAGCTTGTTGCGCAGCGACCCCAACGCGATCTTGCCGACGATCGGCAATTCGCGTTTCGGGTCGAGACCGGCGACGAAGCGCGGCGTCACCGCGGCGTCGTCGATCACCACGCCGGCCGCCTTCGCGCCGGCGGCCGCGCTCTGGCCGATCGCATCGTCGATGGAGGCGGCCGCCGCCTTGGCGATCACCGATATGTCGTCGAGGAGCGCGAGAAGTCCGGTCGCCACGAAATCTCCGCCCAGACTGGAAAATCAGATACGCCGCGCCCGCGGCCCCGGTCGCGCAGCGGCGCGAACGCGATCGTCCCCGTGGTTGCGCGCGCTCAATAGGCGCGCCGCCGCTCGCTGTCGGGGTCGGCGCCCGGATCGTCCGGCGGCGTGGGCAGCGGGAAGATCACCGGCCGCGCGGTTGGCGTCGGCGCGGCGTCGACCACGGCGGGCGCCGGCTTTTCCTCAACTGGCGCGGGCTGGGGCAAGACTTCGATCGTCTTCGGCTCCAGCGCGGGCTCGATCGTATGCGCCTCGATCGCCACCGCCACCGGCGCGAGCGTCGGCTCCGGCGGCGCAAGGCCAATCTGTTCGACCGGCGTCGTCCAGCGGAAGGCGTCGAGCTTGCCGGTCACGGGCGAGACGGGCGCCCACCGGCTCGACATCACGCCGTCGGCGATCCAGGCGGGATCGCGCGGCGCGCGCGAGCCGCGGGCGAGCCATTCGCGCACGGCGCCGGTCTCGCCGAACTGCGCTTCCTCGATATCGGCCATCAGCAGGCACACGCGCGCCGCCGGCCGCGCGTCCTCGCCGACGAGCGGCGCGATCGCACGCCGCGCTTCGTCGAACTCGCGGGCGGCCAGCGCGGCGCGGGCCAGCATGAGGCGCGATTCGACATTCTCCGGCGCAAGTCGCGCCAGCGTTTTCGCGCGGGCGTAGCGATCCGCGTTCGAATCGCCCGGCCTGATGTCGAGATAGGCGTCGGCGAGATCGGGATGCGGCTCGCGCGCATAGGCCTTCTCGATCATCTTGGCCGCCGTGCGCAGGGAGCCGCGCCGCGTCAGCAGCCGCGCGGCGAGCGCAACCGCCGGCACGAGATCGGGCGCGCGCTTGGCGGCGGATGTCGCCAGCTTCAGCGCGCCGTCGGGATCGGTGAGCTCGCGCTGCTGCGCGATCGCCGTCTCCAATACCGCGCGCTGGCGCTGCGCCGTGGCGACGTCGATCGACTTCGCGCGCGCATTGGCTTCGACTGTCGCGAGCGCGCCTTCCCAATCGGCGTGCGCGGCCTGCGACGAGACGACCGCTTCGCCCGCCCACGGCAGCGCGGCGACGCGATGCGCCTCGCGCGCGAAATGATCGGCGGCGTCTTCGTCGCCGCGCCTCTGCGCCTCGATGTGAAGACCCCGCAGGCCGAGCAGCTTCATCTCCTCGCGCTTGGCCATGGCCGCAAAAGCGGCTTCGGCCGCACGGCGATCGCCGGAGAGCTGGGCGACCTGCGCGTTCAGCAGCATGGACAACGGCTCTTTCGGCAGATGCCGCGAGGCCTCGTTCGCCGCCTTGCGCGCGCCGCGCGCATCGCCCGCGCCCGCCGCCACCATGCCGCGCGTCAGCGCCTCGTAGCCCTTGCGGCGCCGCCGCGCATGGCGGGCGTAGTTGAAGATCGAGGGAATGCGGAAGACGAGCCGGAACAGGCTCCACAGCAGCGAGATGACGACCGACGTCGCCAGCACCGCGCCGACCGCGCCGAACGGCGAGGTGCGCACCGTGACGAGATTCGGGATGGCGAGCGTGATTTCGCCGGGCTGGTCGGCGAGCCAGGCGACGCCGAACGCGACGGCCGCCAGCAGGGCCAGGAAAATGATGAGACGCCACATGCTACGCGGCCCTTCGGCTTACTGGGACGACGACCGCCCGATGGCGGAAATCGATTCGGACAGGAGAGCGCGCGCCGCCGCATCGGCCTTCAGCCGCGCAGTGGCCGCGATCCGCCAGTCGGCGACGAGGTTCTGGGCGACGGCCGGAAAATCCTCGCAGGCGGCGGCCGCCGCAGCGAGATCGTTCTTCTGCAGCGCCGCGTCGACGCGCGCGACCGCGCCGCCGATCGAATTATGCGATCCCTGCCCCGCCCAGGTGACGTGGAACACGCCTTTCGCCCGCGCGAGCAGCTTGTCGGAAATACTCGCGCCGGGCGGCGGCGCGTCGAGCGCCAGAACCTTGTCGCGCAGGCCGCGCCATTGGCTCGCGAGTTGCGCGACCGTCGGCGCGCCGCTTTTGGCATAGCCAGCGAGGTCGGCGATCTTCTCGTCGGCGACGCCGAGGCCTTTCAGCGCTGCGAGATCGTCGGCGAGCGGCGCGCCGGCGCGCAGCGCCTCGGTCGTCGCCTGCGCCACGACGGCGCGGGACGCCGCGAATTCGCGGCCCGAGGGCGTATTGTTCTCGCGCGCCTGCGGGGCGCGCGCGTCGGTCTTGGGCTGTTCGAGCTTCTGCTCGATCGCCGCCAGCCGCTGCGTCAGCGTTTCGAGACGCTGCGCCGCCTGCGTGACGGCGTCGGCGGTCGCCGCCGCATCGGACTTGCTCTGCGTCAGCTCGATCTTGCCCTGCGCGATGTCCAGCTTCGACTGCAAGGCGTCGATCCGTCCCAGCGCCGCGTCGAGCTTGCCTTGCAGTCCATCGACTTTCGCCTGAACGGCGTCGATCTTCGCCGACATATCGCCGATCCGCCCGGGATCGGCGCCGGTCGCGGCCGGCGGATTGCCGACGACGGCCATGCCGCCGGTCTGCGCGCCCGTGGACGGCGCGGCGGCCTGCTGTTCGACCGGTTTCGGCTCGGCTGTCGCCGCGGGCCCGGGCTCGGGCGTCCCGGCCGCCGGCGCCTCGGCCTGCTTGCCGGCGTCGGACGGCGGCGCGGGGACCGTTTGCGGCGGCTCCGCCGCGGGCTTTTCAGCCGGCGCGGCCGGCTTGCTTTCGTCCGAAGAGGCGACGGCGGGGGGCGTCGCTTCCGCCTCTTTCGTTTCCGGCGCCGGGGCGGCATGCAACGCGCGCTGCGCGGATTCCGGCAGGAGCGCGATCACGCGCGACTTAAGGCTGCCGTCGCCCGCGCGATGGCCGGGCGTCGCGATCCAGGCGATCGCGCCGGCGACGGCGACGATGAGAACGCCGAACGCGATGAGCCCGCCGCGGCGGGTTTTTTCGGGCGGCGGCGCGGCGATGGGGTCGCCATGGTCGGGCGCGGGCTCGGCCTGCGCCTCCTCGACGCCTTCGGTCCGCTCGACCTCCGCCGCCGCGACGGTCGGACCCGGTTCCCGCGCCGCAGCTTCGGCCCGCTGGATCGCGGATTCGGCGGCGGCGGACGATTCGGCGGCCGCGGAAACCTCCACGGCTTCGCCTTCGATGACGGGCGGCGTCCGGCCGGAAACGCCGGCCTTCGCCCGGTCGTCAGAGTTTGCGTCGCGCTGCATCGCCATGAACCCGCCTTGTGCTCAAAAGCTTATAGAGCAGATGGCCGGGCTTTGAAAACGACGCCGCTCAAACGTGTGCGGCGATGGCGTCGGCGATGGCGACCGTGCGCTTGGCGATCTCGGCGTGCAGCAGCTCGACCATCTTGCCGTCGATCTGAATGGCGCCCTTGCCGGAATTGGCCGGCTGGCCGAACACGTCGATGATCTTGCGCGCGAAATCGACCTCTTCCGAGGACGGCGCGAATATCTCGTTGCACGGGCCGATCTGGTTCGGGTGGATCAGCGTCTTGCCGTCCATGCCGAAGTCGCGGCCCTGCTCGCATTCGGCGCGCAGGCCCGCCTCGTTCGAGAAATCGTTGTAGACGCCGTCGATGATCTCGATGCGGTGCGCCCGCGCCGCCGCGACGCAGGTCGACAGCCACGCCAGCATGGATGGCCGGCCGGGCGTCAGCCGGGCGCGCGTCTCCTTGGCGAGATCGTTCGTGCCCATGATGAAGACCGACAGCCGCGAGGCGGGATCGGCCGCCGTGCGCGCGATCGAATCGGCGTTGAGCATGGCGAGCGGCGTCTCCATCATCGCCCACAGCCGCGTCGTCTCCGGCGCGCCGGCCTCGCGCATCGCCTTGGCGGCCATCATCACGTCGCCGGGCGTGGAGACCTTCGGCACGAGAATGGCGTCGGGCGCGGCTTCGGCGGCGGCGATCATGTCCTCGGCGCCCCAGGGGGTCGACAGCGCGTTGACGCGGATCGCCACCTCGCGCCGGCCGAAGCCGCCGGCCTTGACGGCCGCCGCCACCTGGTTGCGCGCCATCGCCTTGGCGTCGGGCGCGACCGCATCCTCGAGATCGAGAATCAGCGCGTCTGCGGCGAGCGGGCGGGACTTCTCGAGCGCGCGGGCGTTGGAGCCCGGCATATAGAGACAGGAGCGTCGCGGACGAAGGGACATGGGAAGCGCCTCGGAAACTGTCGCGGCGCAACATAAAGGCTCGGCCGGCGTCACGCCATCGTCATTTTGGCGCAACGAAGGCTCCCAAGCTATGCAAATGTGTCGTAACTGCGGCAAACCCGCACAAGGCAACGCTTTTTGCTCAGTTTTAGCTTCTCATCGCCGACGCCCCATGTGGCTAACTTATCACACCGCTGATTCAATTCGGGCTTCATGTCCCGAATGCGGCGCGCGGCCCTTTTTCCGCTGCATTGCGGCATGACATAAGGCCTGCAAGGGCGACGTTCGCCCTCACCCGCCGGACGCATGGCTTTGGCCGGCGGCGACATGACCTGGAGTTGGTAATGAATCTGAAGACCCTCGCCGCCGCCCTTCTCGTCGGCGTCTCCTCGACCGCCGCAATGGCGGCCGACCTTCCCTCGCGCAAGGTCGCCCCGGCCCCCTATATCGCGCCGGCCCCGATCTTCACCTGGACCGGCCTCTACGTCGGTCTGCAGGCCGGTTACGCCTGGGACAAGGTCGGCGTGAACAACGCTTTCGCGGCTGTTCCGGTCAATATCTCGCGCAACGGCTTCGTCGGCGGCGGCCACATCGGCTACCTCTACCAGACGGGCCCGGCCGTGTTCGGCCTCGAGGCCGACGTCGAAGGCGCGACGATCAAGAACTCGGGCCTGCGCGCCTCGCTGCGCGGCCGTCTCGGCCTCGCCGCCGACCGCGCCCTGTTCTACGTGACCGGCGGCGGCGCGCTCGCCAACCAGAGCTACACCGTCTGGTCGCCCTTCGCGCCGGCCTTCACCACCACGGCGTCCGCGACCAAGCTCGGCTGGACGCTCGGCGCCGGCGTGGAATACGCCATCACGCCGAACTGGTCGGCCCGCGTCGAATATCGCTACAGCGATTTCGGCAAGGTGGACGTCGCCAACTTCATCGCCCCGGCCCAGATCTCGCGTCGCGAGAACGCCGTGCGCGTCGGCGTGTCCTACCACTTCGGCGGCCCGGCCGGCCCGATCGTCGCCAAGTACTGATCCGCGCTCAGCGGCGCCTGAAAGCCCGGCTTCGGCCGGGCTTTCTTTTTGCGTCGCAGCATAAACCCTCTTGGCTTGTGGCCGCTGCTGCGCCACATTCTGCGCCATGAGCGACCAGACCCCCGCCGATCTCCTTCCCCAACGTCTCGAACAGGGCTACCGCGCCTTTCTGGAAGGACGTTTTCCGACCGAACGCCAGCGCTTCCGCGCGCTCGCCGAAACCGGGCAGAAGCCGCGCATCATGCTGATCGGCTGCTGCGACTCGCGCTGCGCGCCCGAGACGATCTTCGATTCGAGCCCCGGCGAAATCTTCGTGCTGCGCAATGTCGCCGCTCTCATTCCGCCCTATCGGCCCAACGACGATTATCACGCGACGTCAGCCGCGCTCGAATTCGGCGTCATGGGCCTGCGCGTCGAGCACATCGTCGTCATGGGCCACGAAGCCTGCGGCGGCGTGAAGGCCTATGCCGAGAACGAGGCCGATCCCTACATGCGGCCGCTCTCGCCCGGCGATTTCATCGGCCAGTGGATCAAGCTGATCGGGCCGGCGGCGCAGGCGATCGGCCCCGCGCCGACGCCGCCCGACACGGCCTATATGGAAAAGCTCGGCCACGAGACGGTCAAGCAGAGCCTGATCAACCTGCGCACCTTCCCCTGCATTTCAAACCTGATCGAGAAAGGCCGCCTCTCGGTTCACGGCGCCTATTTCGGCGTGGCCGACGGCAGGCTGCTCGCCCTCGACGAAGCGCGCGGCGTCTTCGCGCCGATCGCGGAAGACGCCTGGCGCGAGGCTTTCGCCGAACCGCGGTTCTGAGCCGAGGCTTTTTCGTCCTCGGCGCGCCAGCGCGTCGCGACGTCGCCGAGCGCGTCGAGCATCGCCTTCAACTGCACGCCGCGCTTGGTCAGCGAATAGCTGACGGTCGGCGGAATGGTCGGCTGATAGTCGCGCGCGATCAGCCCGTCGGCCTCGAGCCGCTTTAGCCGATCCGTCAACATCTTCGGGGAAATATCCGGCAGCAGGCGGCGCAATTCACCGAAGCGCAGGATGCCGTGCGTGCGCAGCAGCCAGAGGATATGCGTCGTCCACGGCCCGGAAATCTTCTTCAGCACGAAATCGACGGGACATCCGTCGCGGCTCGTTTCGACCTCAGCCATGTCGACCTCACAATCCGGAAAGTCAGTATCCAGAAGGTAACTACTTACAAAAAGAAATCAACACGTCTACGTCCTCCCTCATCAGCGGCGCAGCGCCGCCAACCGATGGGAATGACGTGATGGCGAAAATTGCGATTGTCTATTTCTCCGGCTACGGCCACACGGCGAAACTCGCCGAGGCCGTCGAACAGGGCGCGGCCTCGGCGGCCGGCGCGACGGTGGAAACCTTCCGGATCGACGCCAATGGCGATCTCCCCGAAGGCGCGCTCGAAAAGCTCGCCGGCGTCGACGCGATCGTCTACGGCAGCCCGACCTACATGGGCGGGCCGGCCTGGCAGTTCAAAAAATTCGCGGACGCCTCGTCGAAATCCTGGTTCACGCAGGCGTGGAAGGACAAGATCGCCGCGGGCTTCACCAATTCGGCCTCGCTCAACGGCGACAAGGCCATGACCATGTCCTATTTCGTCACGCTCGCCATGCAGCACGGCCAGATCTGGGTCGGCACGGGCCTGATGCCGTCCAACAGGAAGGAGCATGGGCCGGACGATGTGAACTGGACCGCCGGCCAAACCGGCCTGCTCGCCGTCTCCCCGTCCGACGCCTCGCCTGAGGAGGCCCCGCGCAAGGGCGATCTCGAAACGGCGCGCCAGTTCGGCAAGCGCGTCGCGGAAGTCGCGGTGAAGGCGCGCGGCTGACGGCGCAGCCGGCGGACGCCATGTGTTTCGTTCCGTCGCCGGAGATGTAAGCTGCGACGGTCGGAACCGCGTTGCGCGTCGCGACTTGTAGTTCGAAGGCAAGGAGGCGTCATGAGCCAGCATCACATCGCCGTCGTCGTCGGCAGCCTGCGCAAGGATTCGTTCAACCGGAAGTTCGCGCAGGCGCTGAGCCTGCGCGCGCCCAAAAGTTTCGACCTGCAACATGTCGAGATCGGCGACCTGCCGCTCTACGACCAGGACGACGACGCCCATCAGTCGCACGCCGTGCGGCGGCTGAAGGCGCAGATCGCCGAGGCCCATGGCGTCATCTTCGTGACGCCCGAATACAATCGCTCGATCCCCGGCGTGCTGAAGAACGCGATCGACCACGCCTCGCGTCCCTACGGCCAGAGCGCGTGGTCGGGAAAACCTGCCGGCGTCCTCGGCGTCTCCATCGGCGCCATCGGCACGGCCTGCGCGCAGCAGCACCTGCGCACCATCCTCGCCTATCTCGACATGCCGACGCTGGGACAGCCCGAGGTCTTCATCCAGGTGAAGGACGGCCTGTTCGACGCGAACGGCGACATCGGCGAGCACAGCCGCAAGTTCGTGCAGGGCTGGATGGACAAATACGCCGCTTTCGTCGAGGCGCATGTCAAGGCGACTGCGATGGTCGCGGGACCGCCGATCTGAAGGCGAGTAACGAACAGGAATAGCGCCTGTCATCCCGGCCAGGCGGAAATCGCAACCGGGAACCGGAGCCGGACGGCGACGACTGGTTCCCCGATCGGCCTTGCGGCCGTCGGGGATGACAATGCGTGTTACGCCGCCTTCTTCTTCGGCGCGATCAGCTTGCGGTTGGCGAGCACTTCCGCGATCTGCACGGCGTTGAGCGCCGCGCCCTTGCGCAGGTTGTCGCTGACGCACCAGAACGCGAGGCCGTTCTCCACCGTCGCGTCCTCGCGGATGCGCGAAATATAGGTGGCGTCCTCGCCGGCCGCCTCGTGCGGCGTCATGTAGCCGCCCGGTTCGCGCTTGTCGATCACCAGCACCCCCGGCGCCGCGCGCAGGATGGCGCGCGCCTCGTCGGCGGTGATCGGCTTCTCGAATTCGACGTTGACCGATTCCGAATGCGAGATGAAGACCGGCACGCGCACGCAGGTGGCGGTGAGCTTGATCTTCGGATCGAGGATCTTCTTCGTCTCCGCCATCATCTTCCACTCTTCCTTGGTGAAGCCGTCCTCCATGAAGACGTCGATCTGCGGAATGAGGTTGAAGGCGATGCGCTTGGGGAACTTCTTGGTCTCGACCTCGCCGAGCGAATAGAGCGCCTTGGTCTGGCGGTCGAGCTCGTCCATCGCGTCCTTGCCCGCGCCCGACACCGATTGATAGGTCGAGACGACGACGCGCCTGATGGTGGCCGCGTCATGCAGCGGCTTCAGCGCGACGACAAGCTGCGCGGTCGAGCAGTTGGGGTTGGCGATGATGTGCTTCTTGCTGAAGCCCGCCGCAGCCTCCGCATTCACTTCCGGCACGATCAGCGGCACGTCCGGGTCCATGCGCCAGGCGGACGAGTTGTCGATGACGACGCAGCCCTGCGCGCCGATCTTCGGCGACCATTCCTTCGACACGCTTCCGCCGGCCGACATCAGGCAGATGTCGACATCGGAAAAGTCGTAGGTGTCGAGGTGCTTGCACTTCAGCACCTTGTCGCCAAACGAGACCTCCGTGCCGATCGAGCGCGAGGAGGCGAGCGGAACGACCTCCGACACCGGAAACTGGCGCTCGGCGAGAATGTCGAGCATTTCGCGGCCCACATTGCCCGTGGCGCCGACGATCGCGACCTTATAGCCGCCGGTCTGATAGCCCATTGTCAAAATCCTGTAGTGCGAACGGCTCCCCCGGATGTCCCGCGCCTGATCTGCGCGATCCTCCCTCGCGGCCCGAGGGAGTAGCCCGGGAGCGAGGACGATTCAGCCTTTGACGGCCGCTTTCGCGGTCGTTTTCGTCGTCGCCGTTTTCAGGGTCGAAACTGCGGACATGGCTCATCGTTCCTCGGGGCGAAGGCTCCGATGGCGGTTTCCCTACACCGCGCCGGCGGCGGGGGCAAGCAGGACGGCGGAGACGCAATCGGCGGAAGTCAGATACGCCAGCTGTCGGGATCGCGCATTCCGTGCACGACAGCCACGATCAGCAGCCCGTCCGGCTGCGGCTCGTAGATCGCGAGGTAGCGTCCCTCCACGAGAATGCGCGCGGTCGGACTCAATTCCGGGCGTGGCGCTCCTATCAATGGCTGATCGGAGGCAAGTTCGGCCGCATGCATGATCCGCCGAACGAGGCCATCAGCGGCGCGCATGTTGTCGGCCGCGATCGTCATCCATATTTCGTAGAGATCGGATTCCGCGCGCGGGGTAAGCCGGACTTTACCCACGCGCCGCCGCTTTCTCCCTGAACGCGGCCAGCAGGCCGTCGGCCGTAATCTCCCGCCCTTCGCCGCTCGCCAGCCCTTCCGCATAGGCCTGCCTGAGCTTGCCCAGTTCCAGCGCGCGCAAATCCTCGCGCTGCTCCCAAAGGCGCAGAGCGTCACGCACGACTTCGCTGTTCGACACATAGGCGCCGGTGTCGACGGCCTGCTGAATGCGGCTCGCCTGTTGCGGGGACAAGGAGATGGTCATGGTGCGCATGGTGGCGATCCTTCTCCTTTGAGGATAGGTCAGCTAACAAAAACTAACAAGATTTGTGAGTGATCCAATCTCGTTCTCGCTTGGCCGGATTCGATCTATCATCCGATTCGGCGCGGCCCGCGCCTCCTCCCTCCATTCGGGAAAGCATCGGACATGCAGGGCGGCCGATCTTCGAACCGACTGTTCGAGCGCGACGCATAAGGAGGGATTGCGGATTTCGCTCGCAGCAGAGGTTCGACGATGAAGCTGTCAGCGCCCGTTCACGTCCTGAAACGCAAGGCCCGGCGCGCGGCGCGCGCCGAAGGCGTCCCCCTCCATGCCGCGCTCGATCGGGCGGCCGTCGCCGAAGGCTACCCGAACTGGAGCTTTCTCGCCGCCCGTCTGGTGGCGGCGAGCCC
>DAIRCS010000044.1:0-15466 GCA_036796555.1 Rhodoblastus sp.
TTCGGGTAGCGGCGCGTCCCTCATCCGTCATGCTTCGCATGACACCTTCTCCCGCTTCCGCGGGAGAAGGGGCGCCGTTCAACCGCCCAGCTTGATACGCGCGATCGTGAGCGCGACGGCGCAGGCGTTGGACACGTTCAGGCTCTTGATCGCGCCGGGCATGTCGAGCCGCGCGACGAGATCGCATTTCTCACGCGTCAACCGTCTCAACCCCGCGCCCTCCGCGCCGAGCGCGAGCGCGAGCGGGCGCGACAGGGCCATGTCCTCGAGCGATGCGGCGCCTTCCGAATCGAGACCGACGCGCAGGTAGCCCATCTCGCCCAGTTCCTCCATCGCGCGCGCGAGATTGACGATCGCAACGACGGGAACGTGCTCGAGCCCGCCGGACGCCGTCTTGGCCAGCACGCCGGAAAAGTCCGGCGCATGGCGTTCGGTGACGACGAGGGCGTCAACCGCGAAGGCGGCCGCCGTCCGCAGAATGGCGCCGACATTGTGCGGGTCGGTGATCTGGTCGAGCACGAGCACGATTCCGCTGCGGCTCTCGATCTCGGACAGATCCAGAGCGGGCAGGGGGCGCGCCTCGAGCAGCAGGCCCTGATGCACGGCGCCGGCGCCGAGCCGCCGGTCGAGATCGGCGGCCTCCACGATCTGCGGCTGCAGGCCGGCCGCCACGGCGTCGGCCGCGATGCGCTCGCCGGCGGCGGCGGTGGCGTAGAGCGCGAGCAGCTTGCGGCGCTTCACGCGCAAGGCTTCGCGCACCGCATGGACGCCGTAGAGCGCGACGAGATCGGCGCCGGGCTTGCGGAAAGCCGGCCCGTCGCCGCGCTGCGACCTGCCGCCGGGGTGGCGTCCCGCGGACGCACCGCGCCCGGAATCGCCTTGTCCGCCACGGTCCTTGCCGCCCCGTCCGGGCCTGTCGCGTCGCATGATTGTCCCGATCGCCCGCGCCTGTGTTCGACGCCATGTCTCACGCCCCGCGCCGCAGCGCAATCGCCGGCCATTTGCGGTTGACAGGGCGCCGCCCCGCCCGCATAAGGCGGGCCATCGGGCCGGCTTCGCCGGACCACGGGCGGCGTCGAACCGCGCAGATCGCGCGCGAAGGCCTTGCTCTCGTGGGGGAATGTCCCGAGCGGCAAAGGGGGCGGACTGTAAATCCGCTGGCTATGCCTTCGTAGGTTCGAGTCCTACTTCCCCCACCAATCTCTTTCCGCCCCGCAACGTCGGCCGCGCCATCCGCTCGGTCGCCCGCCGCTGATTTTCGAGGCGCGCGGCGCGGCCGCATACCGTTCGTTAACCATCTCGCGGTTCCATGGGACACCCGGCCATCCCTTGGAACCCGCAGCATGGACCAGGCGCTCGGCATTGAAACGAACGAATTGAAGAAAGTGATTGGCGAAGTCGCCGTCGAATTCTACGCGCAGGCGGCGCCGCCCGCCGTGGCGGGCCGCATGGCGCGCCTCCAGCAGGCGGCCTGGGACGAGGTTCTGGCCGGACGCCATGCGGGCACGGCCTTCGCCGACCTGCGCAATTGCGCGCAGCGCCTGTTCAATCCGGACGACCTGATAGACACCTGCAACCACCACATTCTTTGGGCTCTGACGCCCGTCGTCGGCGCGTCGCTCGCATGCGGGCCGGGCGAGGACAGGATCAGCCTGCGCGAGATCGGCGCGGCGCTGGCGCATATGCTGGCCGGCGCGATGGCGTCCGCGCGCACGCAGCGCATGGCGGCCTGATCGCCGGTTGCATTCGAGACGGAGCGCAGGCATATCTCGGGCGCCGTCCGACGGCCGCGCGGGTGTAGCTCAATGGTAGAGCAGCAGCCTTCCAAGCTGAATACGAGGGTTCGATTCCCTTCACCCGCTCCATTTCGCCGCGAAGCAACAATACGCGCCGCGCCAGACAGATCGCGATCGGTCGCGTCGGCGCGTGGCAATCCGTTGCGGCAAACATCGGCGATGGGGCGTGGATGACGCTCGCGGGCGCCGCGAGCGAATGACGCGCTACGTATCGGCGCGAAAAAATAAGGCCTTTCGCCGCGAGTGGACGAAAGGCCAAGTGGAGGTTAACGGGATGACCCCCGTTATCGGCAGTAAAGCCAGCGGATCAGCCGCCGGCAATCGGGCAGTTTCCCGAAGACGCTTCCAAAAACTCCCGATCGCTAACCGGACCGGCAGGGAAGGTCCGCCAGGACCTGAGCGCCGCCGGAGGCCGAGCTCGAGAGTTTCAGCGAGCCTCCGAGCGCGGAAATTCGCTCGCTCATTCCCTTGAGACCCAGCCCCCAGGGGATCGAAGGGTCAAATCCCGCTCCATTGTCCTCGACGGCGATCAGCAGCCGGTTGGCCTGCGCGGCTATCCTGACCTCGACCCGGGCCGCGCCCGCATGGCGGGCCACGTTCGTCAACGCCTCCTGGACGATACGGTATGCCGTCAATCCAATGGTCTCGTCGATTGTCTCGAGGTCGGGGTCCAGTCTCAAGGAGGTTTCGATATGGACGGCGATCTGTCGCCAGTCCGCAACCAGAGCTTCCAGGGCGCCGCCGAGCCCGAATTCAGCCAGCGCCGCCGGCCGCAATTGTCCGAGGATACGCCGATTTATCTGCTGGAGGTCCTGGACGAGATGGGCAAGCTCGGCGACCGCCTGCTCGACTGTCGATGTCCCCGATCGGGTCTCCGGCGGCTGGCGAACCAGCATGGACAATCGCGCCCTGATTGCGAAAAGCAGGGGTCCGAACTCGTCGTGGAGGTTTCGGGCGATTTCCCGTCGCTCGTCATCCTGAACACGCACGATGCGCTGACCCAATTGCTGATTTTCATGCTCCAGATCGCCGAGGCGGACGCTCAGGGCGTTGAGGCGGGTCGCCATGTCGACGAAGTCCGATGGGCCTTCCAGGGGGATCCGGACATCGTAGCGACCGCCTTCGAGCCGTCGCAGCCCCGCCGAAATCCTGGCGATGGGACGCAGAGACCGGCTCAGCAGCAGCCCCAGAAGAAAATAGCCGACGAGAGCGACGAGCGCCCCGCCAATGGCGAGTTCCTTGAAGTCGTCCCATACTTCCTCGACTTCATCCCCCGGATTGGTTTCGATGATCAACGCGTCGCCCGGCCGGCCGATCGCTTCCAGCGTGACGCGCGCCCTGTTCGACTTCGCCGCTACGAGACTCTGAAACCATCCGGGGGCGTGCAATGTCGGCGGAGCGGCCTTTTGCGCCTCCGCGCCTTCCAGATAGATTTTGACGTGCCGCAAATTGGCGAAATCCGACAGCAGCCTGTTCAATGCGTCCGGCCCCGATGAACTGGCCTTGGCCGCGGCCAGGGCGGTATCGACGAAGTCCCGCGACAGCCGCATCGCGCTGTCAGCTTCCGCGCGCGCCCGGGGCGCCGCCGACAATATCAACGCGCCCAGGCCTATGGAAAAGCCGACCGCAATCAGGCCCCCGAAAAGGAAGAGCAAACGGCCCTGCAGGGACAGGTTTCTCAGCATGACGCGATCTTCGTGAAGGGCTGCTAGAGTTTCAATCCCGGGTATGCGATCCGAGGCCGGTTGAGGCGAGCTATGCGCGTTTTGATTGTGGATGACCATCCGGTCGTTGTTTCAGGCTGCCGCTCGCTGCTTGCGGGCGAACCGGACGTGGAGCTGTTCGACGCCGGCGACGCGGAAACCGGCTTCTCTCTTTTTCAGGAGCTCAACCCAAGCGTTACGGTGATCGATATAAACTTGCCGGGAGTCTCGGGGTTTGAACTCGCACGTCGGATCCTTCGGAAGGATCCCGACGCGCGGATAGTCATCTTCACGATGAACGACGACGCTCATTTCGCGTCCCGGGCCCTGGAATGCGGCGCCAAAGGGTATGTGACGAAGACAGGCGATCCCCTCGGCTTCGTGGAAGCTCTCAAAGCCGTGGCGTCAGGCCGCGAGTACCTGCCTCCGGACATCGCGCGTCAACTCGCTTTCAAGGCCCACTCCCCCGCGAACAAGGCGCTGGGCGACATCTCGGGCCGCGAGCTTGAAATAATGCAGATGCTTTCGAAAGGGCGCAGTCTTGCGGAAATCGCGCACGAATTGAGCGTCTCCTACAAGACGATAGCCAACGCCTGCGCGATCCTGAAGCGAAAGGTGGGCGCAAGAACGACGGGCGATCTGGTGCGGATGGCCGTCGAATTCAGGCTGGGCTGACCGGGCGTCTCCGCTGTCGCTTGACCTTCCCGGTTCGGTTCAGCAGACATTCGCGCAGCTCTTGGGACCAAAGCCTTGATGCGAAGGGCCGGGCGTTTTCCGGTTTCGTCTTTGCTGTTATGCCTGACCCGAAACGGGGATGTGCGTTCATGGCGTTGCACAGGCGGCGAGGCGTTCGTCAGCTACTGCTCGATATCCACCTCTATCTCTCGCTCGGCCTCGGCGGCTTGATCGTCGCGGTCGCGTTGACCGGCGCGCCGCTGGTCTGGCGCGATCATGTCGATCGCGCGCTCAATCCCTCGCGATACGCCGTGACGGGCGACGCGGCGCGATTGCCGCCATCGCTCTACATCGCCAGCGCGCTCGCCGCCGCTGGGCCGGACTTTCGCGCCGCCAGCCTGCGCTTTCCCGAACAACCGGGATGGCCGCTTCAGGCGACCATGCGCGCCGCGCCCGCCAACGGCGGCGGAGCGCGCAGTCTTGTCGTGTTTCTCGATCCGCCGACGGGCGTTTCGCTGGGCGTCGTCGGCGCGAATTCTTCGCTTGTGGGCGTGCTCCACAATTTCCATCACATGCTGATGGTCCCGCAATTCGGCGGCCGGCAAATCGTCGGCTGGATCGGTGTCGCCATGCTGCTCCTTTCGCTCAGCGGGCTCTGGCTCTGGTGGCCGCGCCACGGCGGCGCGATCGCGGGGCTCGGCTGGCGCCGCACGCCCTGGACGACCGGTAACCTGCATCACCTCTTCGGCTTCTGGATTTCGATTCCCCTGGCCGTGGTGTCGCTCACCGGAATCTATCTCGCTTTCCCCAAGACGGCGCATGCCTTCATGTCGTCGATCGCGGGCATGAGCGAGCCGATGCGCCATGGCGGCTATTCCGCAATGCCGCTGCGGGAGACCAGGCTCGACGCCGATCGCGCGCTGGCGCAGGCCTTGACGCTCGCGCCAGGGGCGACGCCGGTCCAGATCGCGCCGCCCGTCGCACAGCGCGCCGAAGGCGGCGCGCACCACAATCACGACGCGGCGATCTGGCGCGTTCGGCTTCGCCAGTCCGAGGGCGGCGAACTGGACGTGCTGGTCGACGATGACAGCTCCATCGCGCGAAACGCGCCAGGCCCGTTGGCCGGCGATCGCGCGGCGGCCTGGATTGCAGGGATTCACGAAGGGCGGCGTGGCGGCGCGGCCTGGGCGATCCCCGTGTTTCTGACCGGTGTCCTGCCGCTCGTCTTTCTGATCACGGGCGTGACGATGTGGTTGCGCAAGCGCGCCCGTCGCAGGGCGCTCGACGCCAGTCCGGATGCGGATGTGGACATGGCCGCCGCGGACGATAAGCGCGCCGCCCTGCAATCCTGATCGCGAGGCTCGCTCAGCGTGGCGCGGTCTTGAGAGTCTGGCTTGAAATTCGCTGTGAACCCACGCCCCTCATGCTTGAGGAGGCGGCGCAGCCGTCGTCTTGAAGCATGCTCCGGCGTCTCGCGCCTCGGCCATCCTTCGAGACGCACCTGCGGCGCTCCTCAGGATGAGGATTCGGGTTTTGGGCCTCGCTCTGAAGACCGCCGACCTTGCGCTCACATCCGCGACAATTCATCGGAGACGCGACCGAAATAGCCATGAGCCCCGCGCGCCGGCCGGAAGATTCCGATGTCGTCGAAGCCGTTCGCGCCCAGTTGGAACTTGCCCGACAGCGTGTAGGTGCGCTGCGGGAAGGGATGGAACAGGAAGTATTTGTAGTTGCCGAGATTGTCGATGCCGGCGGCGAACTCGGCCTTGTCGTTGAGCTTGTATCTGACCCTGGCGTCGACGATGAAGAAGCGATCGAACGATTGATAGACGCCGTGGGCTATATCGTTGTTCGAGATCGTCGACCACATGCGGTCCTGCCAGCGTGCGGCGGCGGTGAACGACCAGCGATCGTCCGGGCGGTATGAGCCGACCAGAGTCCAGCGCCACTTCGGCGTATAGTTCATGTTCTTGCCGACCGGCGACCAGTTCCACAGATCGTTGTTGGCCGCTGCGCCGCCAGCCCAGCCGGCGTCCGCGAGCACGCGCGAGTCGACGAAGGTCGCGCTGCCTGCGAGTTCGAAGCGGTCGATCAGGAAATTGTCCTTCCGGAAGGCGAGTTCGACGCCGCGATTGCGGATCTTGTCGATATTCGTGTTCGCGGCGATCGGCGCCGCGGCGCCGGCCACAAAGATGTTCTGCGACAGGATGGCGTCGCGCACTTCCTCGTTGAAGACCGACACGCGCACGCTGCCGTCCGCGCCGATCTTTCGCTCGATGGCGACTTCAGCCGTGAGCGCGACCTCCGGTCTCAGGTCCGGATTGGGATTGGCGATAAGGCCGGTCGCGCCGGCGATCGTCGTGAGATTGTAGAGTTCCTTGACGGTCGGGAAGCGATTGGCGAGCCCGATCGACCCCGTGATCTTCCAGTCGTCGTCGGGCGTCCATTGCAGCGAGCCCTTCGGCGAGAAGCGCGTGTGATGGAGGTTCGGCTGGTAGATCGGCAGGTCCGACTGCAAATTCGCCGGCGTCGTTCCCCAACCCGCGCCGAGCGCATCGATGGCGACGATCTGCTGGTTGTAGCCGTCGCGCGCCTGCCAGTTCTCCCAGCGTCCGCCGATGGTCAGCTTGAAGTCCGGGTGAAAGCGCCAGGCGTCCTGTAGCCACAGCGCCTGGGTGCGCGTCGTGCCCTGCGCGTTCGAAGCGACCGCGAAGGCCGTCGACTGGCCCGCCGTCCAGTTCGACGTCAGATAGGTCGGGTTGTTCAGGTGATATTCGTCGGCGTGGAAGCCGAAGCTGACCTCATGCCGGCCGAGCAGCTCCGGTCGCCAGACGCCTTTGAGATCGAGCAGATTCCAGTATGTGCCGCCGAACTTCGAATCCTTGCCGTTCGGCGTGAAATAGTTCGTGCCCGCAACGGCCGAATAGGGCGAGATCTGATCGGATTTGAGATACGAAAAATTGGCGAAGGACAGATCGAAGTCGAAAACGCCGTTCGTCGCCGACTTCAACGAGACGGCGTTGGTCAGCATCTGTTCCTGCACGCGATACCAGTTCGACCCGAAGCTCTGGAGCACGCTCGACCCGAGCGCCGCCGCACCCGCCGCCGCGCCGAATGCGCCGATGTAATCCTGCGGGAACGTGCTGGAATCGTTCGACCAGAATCCGACCTGATAGGTTCCGCGGACAGCCGGCGTAAAATCGTAGGCGAGCTTGAGCTTGCCATTCGCCTGGACCTGCGCGAGCTGGCCGCCGGCGCCGAGAACGTTGGCGGGATTGCCGACCTTGTTCGCGGCCCAGATCATACCGGGCCAGGGATACACGGCGGGCGTGGTGACGTAGGTCAGCGGCTGCGTGCGATTGCTGGAGATATTGCCCGACAGCAGCCACGAGAAATCGTTGATGCGATCACCGATGGACGCGCTCGTAACGTGCGTCGCATAGCTCCTGTTCGTTCCCCAGAGCCCGAAGGTCTGGAACGATTCCGTCTGCTTGAGATTGACCTCGAGCCTGTCGGGCATGCGCGTCGTGATCTGCAGCACGCCGCCCATGGAATTGCCGGGATAGGCGGCCGAGAACGGGCCGTAGAGGAAATCGACGCGCTCGATCTCTTCCGGCGCGACGAGGCCCCAGCGCGGCGCGCCGATGGAATTGTCGTTGCCGATGAGCGCCGTGATGAGAATGTCGTCCATGTAGACGAGCGAGCGGGCGCTGGAATTGACGCCCCAGGTGCGGGTCGCCAGCACGGACTGGGTATCGCCGTCGTTGCGCTTCCGGACGAACAGGCTCGGGAAATATTTCACCGCGTCCTGCGTATCGACGATGTTGATCTTCTCGTCGATCTCCTTGCGCGTGATCGAGGCGACCGCGGGATTGGGAAGCTGGAAGCGTTCGACGAAAGCGGGCCCGCCGGACCGCGTGCTCGGCGACCAGCGCGCGAGCGTCGGCAATGGCGGCTGCGCCGCCGGTCGGGCGGGCGCGACGTCCCGGGCCGGCCTCGCGACGACGGGCTTTGCAGGAGCGCGGCGCGCGATGCGCGCGCGCGTCGTGGCGGCCCGTGCGGCCGGACGTTGGACGACGCCCCTGTGCGGGGCGCGTGGCTTCGGCGCCGTGACGACGATGGCAGGCAGCGCGGAGGGGCCGGATTGCGGCTGCGCGGTCTGAGCGTCGGCGGCAGGAACGGGCAGCAGCAGGGAGAACGCAAATAGAATGGCGCAGGCGGAAACGCCGCGCAGAAGGTCAACGCGAGACATAGGGAGCTCCGAAGGCCGTCAGATCAGCGCTCTCGCGCCGCCTTCGTGGAAGACCGGCAATTCATGCGAATTGCATCGAGGACGCGCAGCGTCGGGATAGGCCGAAGCGCGGCGCAATCGCGCCGCCGGTTCAGGCGATCGCGCTTACGCGCGTGGCGGGCCGCGCGATGTCGGGCCGCGCTGCGGCGAGGGCGAAAATTGCCCGGCCGGATCGATCCGGAATGCGATTCTCGTGGGCGTCGCGGCGGGAAGACAGACCTGCGCCGGGGCGGCGAGGCCGGGCGCATGCGACAGAGCGCAGGCGTCGCAATGATCGGCGACCGCGCTATCGGGCGATTGGCCGTGCCCGGTGAGGCAGAGGTCCGGCAGCGTGCCGTCGGGCAGCGCATAGGCCGCCAGTTCGGCCGCCGTGAGGGCCGGCGCTGCGACAGGCTTGTGCGCGAAGCCGAGCGTCGCGATCGCCAGCGCGTAAAGCGCGACGATCCAGATGTTCGCCCGGGAATGCCGTAGCCTTGGCAGCATAGCGGCAAGTAAGCGGCCAACCGCGATGGAGTCAATCGACGCTATCCAGCCGCCATCACGTCTTCGACCTGCTTTTGTATCCTGTTCAGCGACGTCATGGGCCGTTTCCAGAGATGATCTCGTGACGGCCGTGTGGTCGCCAGGATCACGATTTCGCAGTAGAATCTCGGTTTGTCAGCGGGCCCCATACGCCCATGGCTGACATTTGTATTTTGAGGCGTTCCAATGTCAGGGCCTTCCGTCATTGCCGTCATCGCGAATGATGAAGTTCAGGATGCGCAGGCGCTCCTTGCGAGGATCGTGGCGAACTGGCGTGAGAGGGGCCTGCGGGTCGCGGGCGTGCTGGCCGAGGACCGTGAGGAGGAAGGGGCGTGCAGCGCCGGTTTCCTCCGCGATATCGGCACGGGGACGCGGTTCTCCATTCAGCTCGACGCGGCGCCTGCCGGCGCGTCGTGCCATCTCGACGCGCGCGGCGTGGAGGGAGCGTGCGAGGCGCTGCTTCCCCAGGTGGGCGACGCGGATATCGTCGTCCTCAGCAAGTTCGGCAAGCTGGAGGCGACGGGGCAGGGCCTCTGGCCGGCTTTCGCCTCCGCCGCCTCGGCGGGCATACCGCTCCTGACGACAGTGTCGCCCAGGCACGTGGCGGCGTGGAACGCATGGGCGCCGGCGGCCGAGTGGCTGGAGGCGGGCGAAGGGTCTGTCGAGCGCTGGCGGCGGCAGGCGCAATCGGCCCGCCCCGGGCATTGACCGGCGGCGGCTTCGCGCACAGGCGCGAGCGCTATCAGCCGGCGCCTCCTCGACGGAAATGGCGCTTTTGTCGAACGGCGTGACGAGACCGATGCGATCCTTTCGTCCCTGACGCTCGACGCGCCGCTGTTGACGGAGCGCCTGCGCTGTCGTTAGCCATCGTCGAATATAACGCTGCGCAGATCAGGGTCGACCGCAAAACATGCCGACAATCCACGATGACGAACTCGCCCGGATCCTGAGGGACGATTGCCCCTCTTCGGACCCGACCACCGAAGGGCTGGGCATAGGTAGGATCGCCGCGCGGGCGACGCTGACGGCCCGCCATGACATGACGGTCTGCGCCGTCGAGCAGGCGGCGCGGATGTTCGAGCTTTCCGGCGCATCGGCGCGGGTCGTCGTCGCATCGGGCGCGCGGGCGGCCGCCGGCAGCCTGCTGCTGGAAGCCCACGGCGCGGCGGGCGGCCTGCATCGCGCCTACAAGATGGCGCAGACGCTGATGGAGATATTGTCGGGGATCGCGACCGCCACGCGCGCGATCGTCGACGCCGCGCACAGCGCCAATCCGCATTGCCGCGTCGTCTGCACGCGCAAGCACATGCCGGGCATGAAGCGCTGGGCGTTGCATGCGATCGAGACCGGCGGCGCGGCGCCGCATCGTCTCGGTCTCTCCGATTATGTTCTCGTGTTCGGGGAACACCGAAGCCTTCTCGACAAGGATGTTCCGTTGGCGGAGCATTTTCGCCGGCTGAAGGCGTTCTCGCCGGAGCGGCGGCTTGCGGCGGAGGCTTCCGAGGTGGAGGAGGCGGCGCTTCTTGCGGAAGCTGGCGCTGAGATCGTGCAGGTCGACAAGATGACGCCTGACCAGGTGGCGGCGACGGCGGCCCGGCTGGCCGCCTTTTCCCCGCGCCCGCTCCTGGCCGCGGCAGGCGGCGTCAACGCCGGCAACGCCGCGGCTTACGCCGCCGCCGGCGCCGATCTCCTCGTAACGTCGTCGCCCTATCTCGCGCCGCCGCGCGACGTGAAGGTGACGATCGTCCCGGCCTGACCGGACGGCGTGCCGGCGCCGACAAGGCGGACCGACGCATCGTCGATATCGAGCGTCACGAGATCGCCGGCCGAAACGCCGGGCGGAGGATTTCGGTATCGGACGCGGCAGAGGCGGCCGTCGATCGAAACCACTGCAACGCCGTCTTCGTCCGGCCCGCTGACATGATGGGCGAGCAGGCCCTTGCCTTCCAAGGCGAAGATGCTCGCCGCGTCGCCGTCGGAAATGACCTTGCCGTTCTCCAGCCTGACGACGCGGTCGGCGAGACGCAGGATTTCGGTGACATCGTGGCTCACGAGGAAGGTGGTCGTGCCGAAGGTCTTGTGCAGGCGCTTCAGCTCGTCCTGCAATTGTCTTCGCATGGCGGGGTCCAGCGCGGACAGGGGCTCGTCGAGCATCAGGATTTCGGGGCGGCGCGCGAGCGCCCGGATCAGGGCGAGGCGCTGCTTCTGCCCACCCGAGAGGCGGGCGGGATAGGCGCCGGCGAGGGCCTGAAGGTCGACCAGTTCGAGGAGACGACGGATTTCGCCGGGATCGAACCCGCGGCCGACGGCGTATTCGACGTTTCCCGCCACGGTCATGTTGGGAAACAGGGCATAGTCCTGGAAGACGAAGCCGATAGGCCGGTCGCGAACCGGGGCTGCTTTTCCGGTCGCCGTGTCGCACCATATCGACGACCCGACGCTGATCCTGCCGTGCGCGGGATGCGTCAGGCCGGCGAGCAGTCGCAGCAGCGTCGTCTTGCCGGCGCCGGACGGGCCGACCAGCGCGACAAACGCGCCTTTCGCCACCGAGAGATTGACGTCGAGATCGAACGGGCCGGCAGGTCCGTGCAGCGGCATGCGCACCGACAGCATCACCCCGCCGGCCGGCGCATCTCCCGTCGGGACCGGCGCGCCGACCTGTGCAGAGCGGGAAACTTGTCCGTTGTATTCAGTCATATACAACCATGATATAGGCTGACGATTTTGACGCGAACACGGATTGGATCATGCTTCACATCTTCACTCGCGCTTCTGTTCTCACAACAGGTCTGATGATTGTCGCCGGCCTTTCCGTGGCGCGCGCGGATGAGGCTACACTTGCCGCCGGCGCCGGATTCCGCAAGCCTCTCGCCGAACTGGCGGCGGCCTATGAAGCCGCGAGCGGCGACAGGATTCTCCAGGTCTATGGCCATGTCGGGCAGGTGCTCGCCCAGGCGCGCGAAAGCAGGGACATCACCATCGTCTGCGGCGACAAGGCCACCCTGCGCCACGCGGAGGGCCTCGAGTTCCAGCGCATGGCGAAGCTCGGCCTCGGCAAGCTGGTGGTGGCGTTCCGCAAAGGCGTATCCCTTGCGAAGGCGGAGGATGTCGCCGGCGACTCCATCAAGCGGATCGGCATTCCCGATCAGGCGAAGGCGATCTACGGCAAGGCCGGACGCCAGTTCATCGAACGCGCCAGGCTCGGCGCTGCGGTCGATCCCAAGCTGGTCGCGGTCGCGACCGTGCCGCAGGTCACAAGCTATGTCGCCAGCGGAGAGGTCGATGCGGGCTTCGTCAACGCCACCGACGCGTTCGGCGCCGGCAATACCATCGGCGGTTATGTCGAGGTCGACGCGTCCTTGTACGATCCGGTCGAGGTGTCCTGCGGCGTTCGCGCCGCGAAAAAGCCGTCCGCCGCGACCGACGGCTTCGCCGCCTTCCTGGAAACGGGGCCGGCCCGCGCGATCCTGAGCCGCTACGGATTGTGATCTCCAGCATGGAAGCGATTACGGCCGCTCTGTCCGATCCGGCTCTGGCCTATCCGGCCCTGCTGACCGTGAAGGTCGCCGCGATCACGCTGCTGCTGCATCTCGTTCTCGGCCTCGGGTTGGGCTGGGCGCTGGCGCAACCGCGCTGGCCGGGGCGGACGGCGCTGGATGTCCTCGTCACGCTGCCGCTGGTGTTTCCGCCGCTCGCGCTCGGCTTCTTCCTGCTGCTGCTGCTCGGCCGCCGCAGCGCGCTCGGCGCTTGGCTGGATGCGACCTTCGGCTTCTCCTTCATCTTCACCGTCGAGGGCGTCGTGCTCGCGTCGGCGATCGCCGGCCTGCCGCTGGTGGTGAAGCCCATCGAGGCGGCGGTCGCGGGCGTGTCGCGAAGTCTCGGCGAGGCGTCGCGCACGCTTGGCCGGTCGGAGTGGGAAACCTTCCTCTATGTCATCGCGCCCAATATTCGCGGCGCCATCGTCGCCGGGCTCGTGCTCGCCACCGCGCGTTCGATAGGCGAGGTCGGCATCACGCTGATGCTGGGCGGCGACATCGTCGGCAAGACGAACACCGTGTCGCTGGAAATCTACAACGCCGTCTTCAACGGCGAATATCCGCGCGCGATGGTCCTGTCCGGCGCGCTGGGCCTGGCGTCCATCCTGGTCTTCATCCTTCTGCGGCGAAGCGCGCGGCCTGTCCTGACCTAGATCGAGGTCGCAGGGGTCGATGGCGACGAGGTCGACCTGAAAGTCTCGCACGAATCCTCCGTTGGCGTGGATTGGCCGCTCGAGTTTCGGCCGGACGTCCTTCCCGAGCGCATGTCATGCGATCGGAAGAAGGATGGCCGCGAGGATGGCGAGGACGACCAGTATCGCGATCGACAGGACGCCCGCCGCGAGAACCCTGCCGCCGGACGCGAGGACGGAGCGAAGATCGACCGACAAGCCGAGGGCGGCCATCGCGATCAGCGTCAGGTCGAAGGACGCCGCATGCAGCGGCTTCACAGCGGCGTCGGGGAGAAGCCCGAAAGATCGGCTCGCCATCAGGGCGAGGAATCCCACGATGAACCAGGGAACGAGAACGGAAAGGGGCATGCGGGCGCCGCCCTTGCGTCCATAGCGGGCCCCGATCGCGAGGACGACCGGGCCGAGCATCAGCACGCGCACCAGCTTCACGATCGTTCCGATTTGCGCGCTCAACGCGCCGACCGGAACCGTCGCCGCCAAAACCTGCGGCACGGCGTAGACGCTGAGGCCGGCGACCACGCCATATTGCCATTGATTGAGGCGGAGCAGGGAGAAGCAGAGGGGCAGGAGCAGGACGACGGCGATTCCGAGAACGGCGGTGAAGCCGATCGATGCGGCGACATCTTCCGAACGAGCGTCGATCGCGGGGGCGGCCGCCATGATGGCGGAGTTTCCGCAGATCGAATTGCCGCACGACACCAGCGTCGCGAGCTTGTCGTCCAGGCCCAGCAGCCGGCCGACGCCGTAGCTGAGAAAGAGCGTGATGGCGACGACCCCGACGATCGTCGCGATCAGCGGAAGGCCGGACGAGGCGATGGCTGCGGCGCTGATCGTGCCGCCGAGCAGAACGATGGCGATTTCGAGCACGATCTTGGCGGAAAACCTCACGCCGGCCAGGAATCGCCCGTTCAGCCCGAAAACCGTATGAAGCAGGGCGCCGGCGAGGATCGCGACCACGAGGCCGTCCAGATAGGCGTAGCCGAACAGCCGGAGCTCGACCCGCTCGACGCCGGCCGCCAATACGCCGACCGCCGTGGACAGCAGCAGTCCGGGAAGAATTTCTCTCGTGTAGCTCGCCTTTAGCATCCTGTTCTCCTGTCCGCCGGACAGGAGGAATAGGATTTGCGATTATGTTATTCTATCGGATAATATAGCATATTATGTTCGATTGAACCGAACGATGACTCTGGAACAGCTTGCGATCTTCATCGCCGTCGCCGAGCGGGAACACCTGACAAAGGGCGCGGCGGCCGTCGGGCTGTCGCCCTCCGCCGTCAGCGCCGCCATCAAGACGTTGGAAGGCGCCTACAACGTCGATCTGTTCCATCGCGTCGGGCGACGCATCGAATTGACCGGCGCGGGGCGGTTGTTCCTGGCCGAAGCGCGGCGCACCCTTGCTTCGGTCAAGGATGCGGAAGGGCTGTTGAGCGAGCTTGGCGGCTTGCGCACCGGACATCTCGACATCGAGGCCAGCCAGACGATCGCGAACTATTGGCTGCCCACGAGATTGTTGCGCTTCCGCGCGCTTCGCCCCGGAATCTCCCTAGGTTTCCGTGATGGAAATACGGCCGGCGTCGTGCAGGCGGTGATCTCGGGCCGCGCCGAACTCGGCTTCATCGAAGGCACCGTCGACGAGCCGGCTCTCGCCGCCCGTCCCCTGCATGCGGACGAACTGCTCGTCGTCAGGTCGTCGCGCGCGGGCGCGGCCGCATCCGATCGCCTTCACGAGCTGCAATGGATCATGCGGGAGCCGGGATCGGGGACGCGCGCGGAATTCGAGGCCGCGCTGGCCGCGATCGGCATAGATAGCGCCGCCTTGCCGGTGGCGCTGACGCTTCCGACCAATGAAGCGGTCTTGAGCGCGGTTCGCGGCAGTTCCTGCGTCGCGGCCTTGTCGCGGCTCGTCGTCGCGCCATTCGTCGCCTCTGGCGAACTCCTTGTGCTCGACGTGGTTCTCGAGCCGCGCCGGTTCACGATCCTGCGCCACAAGGAGCGGCGCCTGTCCGCGGCCGCGCTGGAATTTGAGCGGATTTGCAGGGAGCCAAGCTAACGGCGCGCTCGCCCCTTCGACACCCTCTGCAAAGGCCGCGTTTTCCTTATCGCTTGACGGTTCGCAGACCGCGCACGATCTCGCGCAGCGCTTTCGTCGCCGCAGGCGGCAACTGGCGGCCCTGGGAAGTGACGACGTGGCTTCGGCCGCCGTGAAGCAAGATGTTCTTCATCGGCAAGGCCACGACCTTCGCGGCGTCCC
>DAIRCS010000044.1:15476-22687 GCA_036796555.1 Rhodoblastus sp.
CGCGAGGAAGAGCGGGTGCACGAGCGAAACGCCCAGCCCCGCCACGACGAAATGCGCCACGGCGTCGAAGGAGGCGGTCGTGAACGACACGTTGAGGCGAACGCCTTCGCTCACCTCGGCGGCCTCGATGTGCTGGCGAACGCCGAAGCTGCGGTGAAGCGTGGCGCCCGCAAATGGCTGGAGGTCTTCGAGCTTGAGCGGGCGCTGGATATTCGCCAGCGGATGCGACCGGAGCATCCACGCCCAGACGGGTTGCGGGTTGGAATAGTGGGAGCGGAGACGCTTGTCCTTTGGCGGCCTGAACAGGACGCCAATATGCGAATGGCCGCCGATGACCCGCTCCGCGATCTCGTCAGTGCTGCCAATATCGATATCGACCGGGATATTCGAATGCTCCCGCATGAAACGAGCGAGGCTTCGCCGCATCAAAAAATCCACGAAACCTTCGCCGGTGGCGATCCCGACATGGCCGCTTTCGACCTTGCGGATACTGTCGAGCCGCGCGAGCAGGTTCTGCTTTTCGACGTGTTCCCTGCGAAGATGACCCGCCATCAGAACGCCGGCGTCCGTCGGCGCGACGCCGCGCCCGCGCCTTTCCAGAAGCGGCACGCCGCAATCCTTCTCGAGAAGAGAGATTGCGCGACTGACCGCGGAGGCGTCCATGTCGAGCGCATTGGCCGCGCCGCGCACCGATCCGCTGTCGATCACGGCCAGAAAGTAGCGCAGGCGCCGCACGTCGAGTCGGTCGGCCAACTCGACCTCCCACCGTTGCATAAGATGCAACGATTATTGTCGTCGTCGATCATTGATGCAAGATATGAGGACCCGGATAAGCGTCGTGTCTTTGTAAAGGCGCGGCGGCTCTCCTTCAGTCCGCCGGGCCCGGTTTGGGAGAAACCGCGCTATGGCATCGACATCCGTATCCTCAGATCCGACCGCTGATACAGCCGCCAATCCGGCGTCTGGCAAGCTTTCCCTGTTTGTCGTCACCCTGATCGTCGTGGCCCTGGCCGAACTGATCGGCATCGTCCGGTTCAAGCTCGGCCCCGGCCAGGTCATTCTTCAGCCGATGGTCTGGGCGCTGCTCCTTGCGGCGGCGTACGGACTGGCGTGGCGCCGCCTTCCGGCGTTCGCCAGTATCCCGCCGCGGCTTCAATCCTACGCGGGACATCTGCTCAACGCCGGCCTGCTGCTTTTCATCATCAAGCTCGGTCTGACGGTCGGCAGCGCGCTGCCGGAAGTGCGGAAGGCGGGTTGGGCCCTTCTCTTCCAGGAGTTCGGCCACACGTTCGGAACGCTGGCGCTCGGTCTGCCGCTCGCCCTGCTGCTCGGCATCAAGCGCGAGGCGGTCGGCGCGACCTTCTCCATCGGCCGCGAAGGCAATCTCGTCATCATCGGCGAGAAATACGGCATGGCGTCGGCCGAAGGGCGCGGCGTCCTTGCCGAATACATCACCGGGACGGTGCTCGGCGCATTGTTCATCGCGGTGCTCGCCGGCTTCGTCACCAGCCTGAACATCTTCGACCCGCGCTCCCTCGCGATGGGCGCGGGCGTCGGCTCGGGCAGCATGATGGCCGCCGCCATCGGCGCGATCACCGCGCAGCAGCCCGCCGCAATGGCGCCGACGCTCAACGCCATCGGCGCGGCGTCCAACCTGCTGACGGCCGTCGCCGGCTTCTACTTCACGCTGTTCCTGGCGCTGCCGGTCAACAACTGGCTTTATTACAAGCTCGAGCCGGTTCTCGGCCGCTTCTCGAAGCGCAAGTCCGAGGAGGCGCCGTCGCTGGCGGAGGCCGGCGAAATCGAAGGCGGCAAGCACGGGTTCGCCGACGACCTGCTGGCGTGGCTGCTGGTGTCGTGTGGCGTCATCATCGGCAATTATCTCTCCTACAAGGTGGCGCCGGGAACGACCCTGATCGGTCTCGTCATCATGGTCGCGATCGCATTCGTGGTTCATTTCGTGAAGCTCGCGCTGCCGATGATCCCGCAGGTTCTCATCCTGTCGGTGGTCGCCACCGCCGTCGGCGTCCCCGGCCTGCTGCCGTTTTCCGACTGGCTGATCGACGCGACGAACAAGGTGAACTTCCTCACCTTCACGACGCCGGTTCTCGCGCTTGCCGGCTTCTCGGTGGCCAAGGACCTTCCGATCTTCCGGAAGCTCGGCTGGCGGATCGTGCTCGTCTCGTTGACCGCCGCGGCGGGAACGTTCCTCGGCGCGACCGTCATCGCCGAAATCTTCCACATCCAGCACTGAAGGACGCAGCCATGTCTCAGAATTTCGGCATCGCGGACGACATCAATTCCAGCATGATGGATTGGCGCCGCGACTTTCACATGCACCCGGAAACGGCCTTCGAGGAGCATCGCACGGCGCAGGCCGTCGCGGACGCGCTGACGGCGATGGGCATCCCCGTCCATCGCGGCCTCGGCGGCACCGGCGTGGTCGGCACGCTTCAAAACGGCGATGGACCGAGCATCGGCCTGCGGGCCGATATGGACGCCCTCGACATTCTCGAGCTCGGCGACCGCCCGCACAAGTCGACGATCCCCGGCAAGATGCATGGATGCGGCCATGACGGCCACACCGCGATGTTGCTCGGCGCGGCGGCGCAGCTCGCGCGCACGAAGCCGTTCCGCGGCGCCGTGCATTTCATCTTCCAGCCCGCCGAGGAAAACGAAGGCGGCGGACGGCGCATGGTCGAGGACGGACTGTTCGACAAGTTCCCGGTCGATGCGGTCTACGGGATGCACAACATCCCGAATATTCCGCGCGGTCGGTTCGCGCTCCGGGAGGGCGTGTCGACGGCCTTCCTCGACACGTTCGAGATCGTGATCACCGGCCGCGGCTGCCATGCCGCCATGCCCGAGAAGGGCATCGACCCGATCGTCGTCTCGGCGGGTCTCGTCAATTCGCTGCAGAGCATCGTCAGCCGCCGCATCGGCGCGCTGGAATCGGCCGTGGTCAGCCTCACGCAAATTCACGGCGGCGACACCTGGAACGTCGTGCCGGAAACGGTCGTGTTGCGCGGCACGGTGCGGACGCTGAGCGCGGCCGTGCAGGACCAGGTCGAGATGGAGATGGGCCAGATCTGCGCGGGCGTCGCGCAGACGCACGGCGCCAAGGTCGATCTGACCTATTCCCGGCGCTATCCCGGCGTCATCAACACGCCCGCGGAAACGACCGCCGCGGCCTCGGCGGCCGCCCGTCTGGTCGGCGCGGACCTCGTGCAGACCGACATCAAGCCGGCGATGGGGTCCGAGGATTTTTCGTTCATGCTGCAGAAGCGCCCCGGCGCCTACATCTGCATCGGCGCGGGGGAAGGTCCGAACGATCCGCAGCTTCACAATCCCTATTACGACTTCAACGACGCGATCCTGCCGCTGGGCGCCGCCTACTGGGTGGAGCTCGTCAAGCAGCAGCTGCCGGCGGCGTGATGCTGTCGGTCTTCGACATCTTCAAGATCGGCATCGGCCCGTCGAGTTCGCACACGGTCGGACCGATGCGCGCGGCGGGCCTGTTCGCGCGTCGCCTGGAACGCGACGGGCTTCTGGAGCCGACCGCGCGCGTGACGACGTCGCTCTTCGGGTCGCTCGGCTCGACGGGGCGCGGACATGCGACGGACATCGGCGTCATCCTGGGTCTCTTCGGCGACATGCCGGACACGGTCGATCCGGCGACGGTCGAGCCGCGGCTGGAGGATGTGCGTCACGCAAGGATGCTTCCGCTGCTCGGGCGCCATCCGATCTCGTTCCGCCGCGAGCGCGACATCGCCTTCCTGGGCGAGCAATCGCTGCCGGAACATCCCAATGCGCTGCGCTTCCAGGCGCTCGACGCTGACGGGGCCCTGCTGGCGGAGGCGACCTATTTCTCGGTCGGCGGCGGCTTCGTGGTCGAGAGCGGCGCCGCGACCGCGGGCGGCGCGGCGGATGCGCAGGAACGCGCGTGGCCCTATCCGTTCAGCACCGGCGACGAACTCATGGCGCAGGTGGCGCAGAGCGGCCTCTCGATCCCGGACATCATGCTCGCCAACGAACGCGTGTGGCGGTCCGACGCCGATGTCCGCGCCGGTCTTCTGAACATCTGGGCGGTGATGCGGGACTGCGTGCGGCGCGGACTCGGGCACACGGGCTCGAACGACGACGGGCGCCTGCCGGGTCCGCTCGGCGTGCGGCGGCGCGCGCCGGCCTTGTATCGCGAACTTTGTCGCCGGCGCGACGATGAGGCCGCCGCAGACCCGCTCGCCGGGATGGATTGGGTCAACGCCTTCGCCATGGCGGCCAACGAGGAGAACGCGTCGGGCGGCCGTGTCGTCACGGCGCCGACGAACGGCGCGGCGGGCGTGATCCCGGCCGTGCTGCATTACTACGAGAAATTCACGCCCGGCGCGTCGGAGGACGGCGTGATCGCGTTCCTGCTGACGGCCGCCGCGATCGGCTTTCTCTACAAGGCCAACGCCTCGATTTCCGGCGCGGAAGTCGGATGCCAGGGCGAGGTCGGCGTCGCCTGCTCGATGGCGGCCGGCGGCCTCGCGGCGGCGCTGGGCGGCGCGCCCGGCCAGATCGAGAATGCGGCCGAGATCGGCATGGAGCACAATCTCGGCCTCACCTGCGATCCCGTCGGCGGGCTGGTGCAGATTCCCTGCATCGAACGCAACGCCATGGGCGCGGTGAAGGCCATCAACGCCGCGCGCATGGCGTTGCGCGGCGACGGCGCCCATTATGTCTCGCTCGACGCCGTCATCGAGACGATGCGGCAGACCGGCGAGGACATGAAATCGAAATACAAGGAGACGTCGCTCGGCGGCCTCGCCGTCAACGTCGTGGAATGCTGAGGCGCGCCGGCGCGGGTTCTCTTCGCCCGCTGCGGCACTCCTTCGCCGCCGGCTGAACCGACCTCCTATCCGTTGTGCGCGCGCTGCGGCCGGCTCCGTGCATGCGCCGGCCGTTTCGGGCGCGGCTTGGCCTGATCGAGAAAGGCCCCGGTTTCGGATTTCCACCCCGCCGGCGCCTCCCTGACGGCCGGTTTGTCCGCGCCCGGCCGGATTTGGACGATCCGGTATCCGTCGTGCTTCAGGCGGCGCAGCAGCGCCGGCAGCATGGCGACGGTTTGCGCGTGAATGTCGTGCAGGAGCAGAATCCCGCCGTGACTTGCGGCCAGCCGGCGCATCACGAGCTCCAGTTGCGCCTCGGGCGTCTGCGGCAGCCAGTCGGAGGCCCAGAGGTCGGCGCCGAAAACGGCGATTCCCTGCGCGTCGAGCCAGGCCAGGGTCTCGGGCGTGTCGGCGAAGCCGGGGAAGCGGAAGAAGGGCGCGGCCGGGCGGCCGCTCGTCCATTCGCCCTGACCCGCCGCGCGCTGCGTCGCCTCGATCCCGCGCCTGATGTCCTCGATGCCGGCGGCGGGCGACAGGCCGCGCAGCGTGCGGGCGGGATGCGACCAGGAGTGATGCCCGATCGTGTGTCCCTCCTTCGCGGCGCGGCGCACGATCTCGGGACTGGCCGCCGCATTCCTGCCGATGAAGAAGAAGGTCGCGCGCACGCATTCCTTCGCCAGCGCGTCGAGCGCCTTGCCGGTCAGGCCGGGCAGGGGGCCGTCGTCAAAGGTGAGCACCACTTCCTTGTCGGCGAGCGCCAGCGTTTGCGGATAGGTCTTCAGGCCGACATGGAGCCCGCCCGGCGCGCCGACCTCGATCACCCGGCTCGTTCCCAGGGCGTCGGGATTGGCGCAGGCGGTTTTTCCCGGCTCGGCGGAGGCGGCGCCGGCGAGCGCCGCCAGAAGCAGGGTGGCGAAAAAGATACGCATCGACGCAGGCCTATAACAGGTCGGCGGCGCCATTGCGCCAGAGGATTGCAAACGCGGTTGACGCGCGGCGCGCGGCTGGTCAAGTTCCGCGCGCGATGGAATGGGTCAAGGTTCTACATCTCTTCGGCGTCATCGGCTGGATGGCCGGCGTGTTCTACATGCCACGGCTGCTGGTCAATATCGCCGAGGCGCACAAGGCGGGCGAGCCGGTCGAGCGGCTCTTGGGCATGGCGAGGCGCCTGTTCCGCTTCTGCGCGGGGCTTGGGCTGATCGGCATGGCGGCGGGCGTGTGGATCTGGCTTGGCTACGGCGTGGACGGGCGCTGGCTGCACTGGAAGCTTCTGTTCGTCGCGGCGCTGGTCGTCTATTACGGCGCGGGCTTCGTCTATCTCTCCGAGATGCGGCGCGGCGATTTCCGGCGCTCCTCGATCTTCTTTCGCGTCTACAACGAGCTTTCGCTTCTGATGTTCGTGCCGATCCTGATCTTCGCGGTGACGAAGCTGCCTTGAGCTCGTCCTGTTTCGATCGCGCGCTAGATCAGGATGCGAGGAGCGCGCGCAATGCCTTACGAACTCTATTACTGGCCCGGCATTCCCGGACGCGGTGAATTCGTGCGGCTGGCGCTGGAGCAGGCCGGCGCGGACTATGTCGACGTCTGTCGCGTAAGGGGGCGCGGCGTGAAGGCGATGACGGCCCTGATGGAAGACCGCGCCGTCGCCCATCCCTCGTTTGCCCCGCCCTTCCTGCGCGACGGCGACGTCGTGATCGGCCAGACCGCCAATATCCTGCTCTATCTCGGCGGCCGTCTCGGCCTTGCGCCGCGCGCGGAAGCGGGTCGGCTCTGGACGCACCAGATTCAGCTCACCATCGCCGATTGCGCCGCCGAGGCGCACGATACGCACCATCCGGTCAGCGTCGAACTCTATTACGAAGACTAGAAGAAAGAGGCCGCGCGGCGCGCCCAATCTTTTCGCGAGGCGCGAATCCCGAAATTTCTCGACTGGTTCGAGACAATTCTCGCACGCAATCCCGCCGGGGCCTCGCATCTCGTGGGCCGGAAAATCAGCTATGCGGATCTTTCGCTGTGGCATCTGGTCGAGGGGCTGCGATACGCCTTTCCCAACGCGATGGCGCGTCATCTGCCGGCGCGCGGGCATGTCGTCGCGCTGGCCGAGGCCGTTCCCCGCCTGCCGCGGATCGCGGCCTATCTGGAAAGCTCGCGCCGGCAGCCGTTCAACGAGCAGGATTTGTTTCGACATTACAGGGAACTGGACGCGCCGGCCCATCGAGCTTGAATATTGCGGCAAAGAGCCTTAAACGCTCGGCCCGCACTGATAGTCCTCACTCGGATCGGGTCCATGGCCAAGGAAAAGTTCGAACGCACGAAGCCGCATTGCAACATCGGGACGAT
>DAIRCS010000045.1:0-7920 GCA_036796555.1 Rhodoblastus sp.
GTCCTACGTCACCGGCGCGACGCTCGACGTCAACGGCGGCATGCTCATCCACTGAACTGAACGCACCAGCACGAAAGGCCTGACGCATGTCGGAGGTCGGTCACAACGTCAGTCTGCGCGAGCGCGCGCGAAGAATTCGTCGTCATGCGCTGCGCATGGGCGAGGTGCAGGGCCAGGGCTATATCGCGCAGGCGCTCGGCGCCGCGGACCTTCTCGCGGTCTCCTATTTCCACGCGCTGAGATATCGCCCTGCGGAGCCGGAATGGGAGGATCGGGACCGCTTCTGCCTGTCGATCGGCCATTACGCCATCGCGCTCTATGCGGCGCTGGTCGAGGCGGGCGGCATCCCCCAAGACGAGATCGCAAGCTACGCCGGGCATGGAGATCACCGGCGGTTCGCTCGGCCACGGCCTCGGCGTCGCCGTCGGCATGGCGCTCGGCCTCAAGCGCAAGACGTCGGCGAGCTTCGTCTACAATCTCTTCTCCGACGGCGAACTCGACGAGGGCTCGACCTGGGAAGCCGCCATGTCGGCCGGCTCCTTCGGTCTCGACAATCTCATCGGCATCGTCGACGTCAACAACATGCAGGCCGACGGCCCTTCCACGCAGCAGCTCGATTTCGAGCCGTTGAAGCCGAAATTCGAGGCGTTCAACTGGCATGCGCAGCGTGTCGACGGCAACGACATCGACGCGCTGGTCGCGGCTTTCGACGCCGCCCGCAGCCACACGGGCAAGCAGCCGCGCATCATCATCTGCGACACGAAGATGGGCCGCGGCGTGCCCTTCCTCGAGGCGCGCGAGCGCAATCACTTTCTGCGCGTGGAAGCCGACGAATGGCGAAAGGCGCTGGACATCATCGATGCGGAGGCGCGGCAATGAGACGCTCGAAATACATCCGCCCGGCCTGGCTCGACGATTCCAGCATTGAGCGTCCGAACGCCAAGACTTCGGCGATGATCGCGTCCATCGCGGGGCCGGACCAGCGCACGGCGCCGGCGCCCTTCGGCAATGCGTTGGCGAAGCTGGCCGACGCCCGGCCCGGGATCGTCGGTCTCTCCGCCGATCTCGCCAAATACACCGACCTGCACGTTTTCGCGCAGAAGCATCCCGACCGCTTCTACCAGATGGGCATGGCCGAGCAGTTGTTGATGATGGCGTCCGCCGGCCTCGCGCGCGAAGGCTTCCAGCCCTGGGCGACCACCTACGCCGTCTTCGCCGCGCGCCGCGCCTACGATTTCATCTGCCTCGCGATCGCGGAAGAAAATCTCGACGTGAAGATCTGCTGCGCGCTGCCGGGCCTCACC
Source organism: Rhodoblastus sp. (assembly GCA_036796555.1). Taxonomy (GTDB): domain Bacteria; phylum Pseudomonadota; class Alphaproteobacteria; order Rhizobiales; family Beijerinckiaceae; genus JAJXWB01. The sequence goes on from DAIRCS010000045.1 coordinate 1,305, forward strand.
ACCGGCTACGGCCCGAGCCATCAGGCGACCGAGGATATCGCGATCTTCCGCGGCATGCCGAACCTGACCATCGTCGACCCCTGCGACGCGCACGAGATCGAACAGGCCGTTCCGGCCATCGCGGCGCACACGGGCCCGGTCTACATGCGCCTGCTGCGCGGAAACGTGCCGCTCGTTCTCGACGAATACGGCTACAGATTCGAACTCGGCAAGGCGAAGCTGATTCGCGACGGTTCGGACGCGCTGATCGTCTCGACCGGCCTGATGACCATGTGGGCGCTGGAGGCGGCCGCGCTTCTCGAAAAGGACAAGGTGTCCGTCGCCGTGCTGCACGCGCCGACGATCAAGCCGCTCGACGAGACGACGATCCTGAAGGAGGCGGCCCGGACCGGCCGCCCGGTCGTTGTCGCCGAGAATCACTCTGTCGTCGGCGGGCTCGGCGAGGCGGTCGCGGGCGCGCTGTTGCGTGGCGGCGTCCATCCGGCGGGCTTCAGGCAGATCGCGCTGCCCGACCAGTTCCTCGACGCCGGCGCATTGCCGACGCTGCACGAACGATACGGGCTCTCGTCAACCGCGATATCCCGCGCGATCAAGGGCTGGCTGTAGTCAAAAAAAGGGCCCGCATAGCGGGCCCTTCTCGTGTCGGTGTTGAAACCGTTCGACTCAGTACTTCGCGACGACCGGCGAAGCGCCCCAGCCGAAGCGATAGTTCAGGCCGACGCGCACGAGATGATCGTGCACGCGCTGCTGAACGTCCGATCCGAACACGCCGACGGGATAGTTCGCGCCGAGGTTCGTGAACAGATATTCGACCTTCGCCGACCAGTTCGGGGTGAAAGCGTATTCCACGCCGGCGCCGGCCGTCCAGCCCGTCGCCACCTTGCCGAAGCTCACGCCCGTGGGGAAGAACGGACCGATGTTCAGGCGGCCATAGGCGAAGCCGCCCGTGGCGTAGAGCATGACGGGAGCCGCGAATGGCGTCACGCCGAGGCGGGCGCGCACGGTGCCGAACCAAGGCGTCTTGCGCGCGGTGATGCCGCCGCCGACGCCGGAGCCCTGGAAGTCGGTCTCAAGACCGGCGACGAACATCGGCGAGAACTGGTAATTGTAGCCGATCTGGCCGCCACCGACGATGCCGCCGTGCGGATCGGCGAGACCGCCGGGAGCGAAGACGACGCCCTTGTTGAAGGCGTCCATCCAGCCGTAGCCGACGTTCGCGCCGATGTAGAAGCCGGTCCAGCTGAAGACTGGCGCCGGCGACGTGTAGATCGGCGGGGGCGCCTTGCGGGAGGGCAGGTCAGCCGCGAAAGCAGCGCCGCCCATCACGGCGCTGAAGCAAGTTGCGGCCAAGAGAAGCTTTTTCATACTGACAACCTTTTCGTTCATGGGGGGAACTGCGTGTGCGTAATTCCAAGGCCCGAAATTAGTTCCCGCTTTGCGGCGGAAAAGCGCCCGAAAAGTGACTCGTGCGCCCGCCTCGGGCTTTTGATAGGGCGATGTTGTAAAATAGTTACTTAATCTGCGCTGTTTTCGACGCTCTTTATCGGGTTACAGGGTCGCAAGAAACGCGTCCACGCCGCTGAAATAGGCGGCGTGATTCATCCCGCCGGGAGAGGGCCGCGGCAGCAGGCCGCGCATGGCCTGGTCCACCGCATGTTTCCAGCCCGGAACGTCGAACGGATGCACGTGCGTCATGTCCGGTCCGCCGATTTCGCGGAACACGGGGATGTCGGACGCGATCACGGGCGCGCCCGCCGCGCGGCCCTCCGAAATCGGCAGGCCGAACCCTTCCGCCAGAGACGGCGCCAACAACGCGCGCGCGCCCGCCAGAAGATGTCGCAGCTCCAGCGTCGACAGGCCGTTGACTTCGAGCACATGGCGGGAGAGCGTCGCGGATCGGTCGAAGATGCGGAAGACCGTCTCGTTGTCCCAGCCGCGACGGCCGACGATGATCAGCCGCGGCGCGTCGCCGCCGGACGTCTCGACCATTTCCCGCCACAACTGCAGCAGCATGAGGTGGTTCTTGCGCGGCTCGATCGTCCCGCAGGTAACGAAATAGGGGACGTCGGTTCGCACCGCGCCGTCCGGCTCCGGCGGCGCGTCGAAGGCGTCTTCGACCGGCAGGTGCGCGACATGTATCGGCATGTCCGAACGCCCGAGCGCGGCGAGTTGGGCGGCCAGGTCCCGCTGCACAACCGACGTCGAAACGATCGCGCCGTTTCCCCGGCGCGCCAAGAAGGCGAGACGCCTTTCGTGGCGCTGCTTCTCGTGCGCGGGGAAGAATTCGGGATATTGCAGGGGGAGGAGGTCGTGGATCATGGCCACGCAGCGAACGTCCGGGCGCGCGTCCAGCCAATTGGTGTAGGCGCTGTTCCAGAGCGGGAACTGGCTCACGTTGAGGTAGATCGCATTTTCCGGCGCGCGCCGGTGGAGCGACCGCCCCTGCAGGGCGAGGCCGGCGTAGGCGGGAAGCGCGCCCCGCAGATTTCGTTTCGCCCGGCGAGCGGTGATGCGATGGATCCCAGGCTCGCTCCGCCCGGGGGCGCCGTCCCTCAGCCAGGCTTCGATCTTGCGGAGCGTGTCGAACCGCGCCTCGACCGCCACGTCCGTCCTGTCGGGGGCCTCCCAGAGCGAGCGCATTTTCCCGAGGATCGCGTCCGACACGTCCGAACTGAAGAGAGCCGGCCCGCGCAGGGAGAGGCCGACGGAGGCCGCGCCGGGCTTCGAGAGAACATGCTTCGCGTATGCGAAATCCATCCGGTCGATGCCGCCGGGCGTTGGACTGAGCAGGCGACCTGAAAGGCGCGTCAGATCGTAGAGCGCCGGACGAGATTCCAAACCATTATCCTTTCTGGACCCGTTAGATACCCCGGCCCGGCGCGAACGGAAACGACCTGACACGACAGCTTTGGAGCAAATATTCGAATTCGTCCCGTCAATGATGATCGGAAGCCAAGCCATGACGCCGCAAGCGCCGGGATTTGAGCGACTTTTCCAATACTTGGAAACAGGCCGCCCAATAATCGCGTCCCGCTCCGCGCGGGCGCCCACAGCGCGCGCGCCGGGGTGCGGCGAGAACGGGCGTCCGGGCCGCGGCGGACCGAAGAGGGTTCCGAAACGCAGCCCGATCAGGGCGGATTGCGCCTATTTATAGTAATATCATATACTTAGTCTCGGCTTCTTGACGAAGGTCGTCGTCTCCGCCATGCTGCATCGCAGCAGCCGGACATGGTTCCGGCTTTATGGCGGACGAGCGATTGGTGAGGAACGCGAAGCCTCGAACCATGAATTTTGTCGCGTTCGATTGGCCTGTCGGGACTTGAGCTTAGCTTGGGCCGACCTAGGAAAGTCTTGCAGCGCACACGCTGCGTCAGTATGGAGTGGCGCCCCCCGTCAGCAATGGCGCCCCTGTTCAATCGGCGATAGGAAGCACAGTGAAGAACGGATCAGAACCCAGATCAGAGAGCGTGCTCGTTCTCGGCGGCGACGGCTTCTGCGGATGGCCGACGGCGCTCCGCCTCTCGAAACTCGGTTACGATGTTACCATCGTCGACAATCTGTCCCGCCGGAAGATCGACATCGACCTCGGCGTCGATTCGCTCACCCCCATCGCCACGATCCAGCAGCGTCTCGAAGCGTGGAAGGAAGCGACCGGCAAGACGATCGGCTTCGTCAACATGACGCTCGGCGAGGATTACGAGGAGCTCAAGGCGCTCCTCGCCGCCAAGCGCCCCAAGGCGATCGTCCATTTCGCCGAGCAGCGCGCCGCGCCCTATTCGATGAAGTCGCACACCGAGAAGCGCTACACGGTGCGCAACAATCTCACCGCGACGCACGACGTGCTCTGCGCCCTCACCGAAATCGTTCCGGACTGTCATCTCATCCATCTCGGCACGATGGGCGTTTACGGCTACGGCACGGCCGGCCTGAAGATCCCGGAAGGCTATCTGCCGATCGAAGTGACGGTGGAAGGCGAGCGCAAGCCGCTGGAGATCCTGTACCCGACCAATCCGGGCAGCATCTACCACATGACCAAGTCGCAGGATCAGCTGTTCTTCCAGTTCTATGCGAAGAACCACGGCACGCGGATCACCGACCTGCATCAGGGCATCGTCTGGGGCACGCAGACCGATGAGACGCGCCTCGACGAGCGGCTGATCAACCGCTTCGATTACGACGGCGACTACGGCACGGTTCTCAACCGCTTCCTGATGCAGGCCGCGCTCGAATATCCGATGACCGTGCACGGCACGGGCGGCCAGACCCGCGCCTTCATCCACATCAGCGACACGGTGCGTTGCATCCAGATCGCGCTCGAGAGCCCGCCGGCCAATCACGACCGCGTGCGCATCCTCAACCAGATGACGGAAACGCACCGGCTGATCGATCTCGCCAAGCGCATCGCGACCATGACCGGCGCGCAATACAAGTTCGTCGACAATCCGCGCAACGAGGCCGCCGAAAACGAGCTGCTGGTCGAGAACGGCCAGTTCCTCGCGCTCGGCCTCAACCCGACCACGCTGGCCGACGGCCTGATGACCGAGGTCTCGGAAATCGCCCGCCGCTTCGCGCATCGCGCCGACAAGACGAAAATTCCCTGCATCTCCTACTGGAACGTCCAGCCGGCCTGACCGGGCCGATACGACGTCCGCCCGAACAGGACGCCGGCGCTCGGGCGCCGGCGTTTTTTCTGAAATGCCGCTTCCGTGAATCCGTTCGACATCATCGTGCCGGTCTATGGCGCCTTCCACGACGCGCGCGCAGCGATGGAAAGCGTTCTCTCGTCGACCAATCTCGCGGACTTCCGCCTGATTGTGATCGACGACGCGTCCCCGGACGATTTCGCCGCGTTCATCGGCGAACTGGCCGATCATCCCAAGGTCGAGATATTCCGCAACCCTGAGAATCTCGGCTTCTCGGCGACGGTCAATCGCGGCATCGCGATGCATCCCGACCGCGACGTCGTGCTGCTCAATTCCGACGCGATCGTCTACGGCGACTGGCTCGACCGGCTGTCGCGAATCCTGCGCGACAACGCCACTGTCGGCACGATCACGCCCATGTCGAACGCGGCGACCATTCTCTCCTATCCCCACGATTGCGTCGACTATGCCGACAGGCTCGAAACGGATTGGTGGGAGATCGATGAAATCTGCGCGCGCATCGACGCCGACCCCGTCGATATCCCCACCGCGATCGGCTTCTGCATGGCGATCAGGCGCGCCTGCCTCGATGAGATCGGCCCGTTCGACGCGGCGCGCTTCGGCCGGGGTTACGGCGAGGAAAACGATTTCTGCATGCGGGCCCTCGCGCATGGCTGGACCAATGTCGCCGCCTGCAACGTCTTTGCTTGGCATCGCGGCGCCTCGTCGTTCAAGGGCGAACGCGAGCGCCTCGCCGCGCGGGCGCAGGACCTGCTGCGCGAGCTTCACCCGCACTATCCCGGATTGGTCGGCGACTTTCTGCGCCGCAATCCGCTCGCGCCGCTGCGCGCCGAGATCGACGCGCAGCGCGCCCGCAAATCGGGAAGCGGCGTCCTGATCGTCGGCGATGCGGAGGCCGCCGACGATCGGCCAGCGCTCCGGCTTCGGCGGGAAGGGCGCAAGCGATGGCGGTTCGCCTTCGCCACCGGCGCGCCTTTGCCGAACCTGCGCCCCTTCGAGGCCGATGAGCCGCTGGCGAGCCTCCGGCAGCAGTTGCTTCGGCTCGACGTCTCGCGCCTGCGCATCGCGCGCAACGCCACTGCGCCGCGCGCCCTGCGCGACGCGGCGCTGTCGCTCGATCTGCCGATCGAGACGATCTGATCTCAGGCGCGATGGAGCAGGGCGGCGATGTAGTCGACGGCCTCTTCGGCGCCCGTCGGCGGGAAGGGCTTTGGGCGCGGGCCGCGCGCCAGCCGCTCCACGTCGTCCACCCACGCGCCCGATCGAATATCCGCCGCGCCGACGCGATGCAGCGCGCCATGTTCGGCGCCCCACGTCTCGAGCGAGGCGACATCGACCCAATGGTTGCGCTCGAGCGAGGCGACCGGCGCGCCGTTGGCGACGGCTTCGGCGATCAGCCCGTAACCGGGCTTGGCGACCAGCGCGTCCAGCGAGGCGATGAGATCGACATAGGGCCATTGCGCGAAGGCCGAGACCGGCAGGCGATCGTCGCCCGGCGCATGGAGGCCGTCCGGCAATATCCAGAACAGGCCGGGGCGCTTCGGGATGTCGATCGCGAACGGAAATCCGTCCATGCCGCCGCTCGAGATCATCACGAGGCGCGCGCCCGGATCGACTCCGTGCGCGGCGTCGATCTCGGCTCGCCGGTTGGTCCCGATGCGCGCGACATGTCCGATGGAGCGGCAGTTGGCAGCGCCGTCGCATCCGATGTGCGGCGCGGGCCGCAGGAAAAGGTGGCTCTTCCCGTAGATGTCGCGCAGGCGATCGATCACGTCGCGGAGCGGGGCGACGAGCTCCGGAATGAAGGCGAGCGTCCCGGCCCAGTCCAGCGAGCACAGAGCGACGTTGGGCACGCCGGATTTTTGAGCTGCGGCAAGGGGAAGAGGGGAGATGTCGGACAGGACGAGATCGAATGCGCCGCGTTCGAGAAAACGCCGCTCGGCCGCGACCAG
>DAIRCS010000045.1:7930-22140 GCA_036796555.1 Rhodoblastus sp.
GAAGCGATCGAAGCGCGCGGTATAATCGGCCAGCGCCGCGTCGCCTTCGGCCTTTACCCGCGCGACAATCGCCGCGACATCGGCGGATACGTCCGACGCACTCTCGCGCCGGTCGTCGACCAGCGCGTCGAATGCGTCGAACGCGCCGCGGCACGCCTCGATCGTCGCGGCGGCGTCGACCGAATAGGCGTTTGTCATGCGCGGATGAAAATCCGGCGCGGCGTCGTCATGCGTGCGAAAGCGTCCGAAGCGCGCGACCTCGCGCCTTATCCGCTCGGGCGCGAGGCCGGAGCGCACGCAAATGTCGAAATGCGGAAACCGCTTCTGCAGCGCGGCCGCAACCGGCATCATCTGCATGAGGTGGCCGAAGCCGTGCCCGGAAATTTCAATGAGGACGTTTGTCGACACGCTGCTTCCAGGCTTGCGCCGGCGGGGCCGATGATATGAGTTGCGCCGAGGCTGCCCGATCATCCGGATTTGGCGCATACAGCATACGGGCGCAGGCGGTGGTAAGCTCCAGACCGCGTTGCGCGCGCAGCGACGGAGGTGCTTTGGTTTGATCGTCCAGTCGCGTCTTGCCGGCCTCTTGCGCCGTATCGGGATCGGTCGGTCGCGCGCGGACGAACCGCCGCCGCCGCGCTATCCGGATTCGCATGTGATCGGCTGGGTCGACGGCGTGTCCGACGGCCATATTTCAGGCTGGGCGTTCTCGACCCTGTCGCCGCGCCGTCGCGTTTCCGTCGTCGCCAAGGTCGACGGCGCGCCGGTCGCGCGCACATTGGCCGACCTGTATCGCGCCGACGTCGACCGCGCCTACGAACAATCCGACGGCTATTGCGGCTTCTCCCTTTCGGTCGCGCGCCTGCCGCAACGGCCGGTCCGACTGGAAGCCGCCGATTTCGCCATCGAGCTTTCCGGCGCGGCGATCGATCTCTCGCGATCGTCCGGGAGGGATGCGGCCCCGGCTGGCCCGAAGGACGCGGGGCGAAGCTGATGCGGATCGCGTTCATCGACGGGGATGACGATCAAGCCTGGCCGCGCGAGGCCAACCGGTTCGCGGCTCTCGCCGAAAATCTCGGACGCCTCGGTCACGAAATCACGCTCCTGACGGTCTCGCGCCGCGCGCCGGGGCCGACGATCGTCGCCGGCGCCGAGCGCGAGCGCGATATCATGCCGCTGATCGCGTCCGCGCGTGCGCTCGCCGTGCTGTCGGCGCCCGCCGACCTCGTGGTCTGTCCGCTGCGCGGCGGAATCGCGCATGGAATTCTCCTGGCGCGCGCCTGCGGCGAATTGCCGTTTCCGCTGAAGGTCGCGCTCTGGTGCGACGGCTCTTCGCGCGATCTCGTTCTCGATTGCGATTTTTCCGCCGACGAAGCCTTCCGCCATTTCGTCGCCGACGCGATGGAGCGCGTCTGTCTTGACCATGCCGATCATCTGATCGCTTCGTCACGGGATTTGCTCGATCTGGCGGCGCTGCCCGGCGCTCGAACGCCGCCCGCCTCGCTCGTGGCGCCCTTGCCGGCGGTGCCGGAACGACAGCCGCTTCCGGCGGCCGCCGCGCGCCTCGGCTTCATCGGCCCGCTCGCCCAGCGCTTCGGCCTCTTCGCCTTCGTCGAGACGGTCGAGCGGCTCTGGAAGCAAAATTCCTCCGCGATCGGCGAAATCGTCTTCGTGACGCGGCGCGACGATCCCGCTTTCGCCGAGGGCGCGCGTTGGCTCGATCTACGCACGCGGCGCTGGGATTTCCCGCACCGCGTGATCGAGATCCGGTCCGACGCGCAGGCCGCGCAACTGGTCGCGCAACGCGACTGGACTTTCGTCGTTGGCCGACGGGACGAACTTGAACTTCCCGGCTGGCTCGCGAGCGTGCCGAACGTCGTCGTCGCGCCGCTGCGCGGCGGCTCGCAAGGCTGGAGCACAACGATCGAGACGGCGCTCGTCGACCGACAGGGCGCCCCGGCGGTCTCGCCGGCGAGCGATGGCTGGGCGGAGGCGCTCGCGGCGATCGGCGCGCCGGCGCCGGCCGTCGCGACCGCCTTGCCGTCGATCAGCGTCTGCATGCTGCATTTCGACCGGCCGCGCCTGCTCGAAACGGCGCTTGCGAGTTTCGCCGACGAGGCGGCGGCGGGCGATATCGAGACCATCATCGTCGACAATGCGAGCCGCCTGCCGGAATCGCACGCGCTGATCCAAAGCCTCGAAAACGATGGCGTCGCGAAAATCATTCGCACGGACCACGGGCAGCCGTTGCCGGAGGCCTACAATCACGCCATTCGCGCCGCGCGCAACGACTTCATCCTTTTTCTCGACGACGACAACATGTTCACGCCACAGGGCCTCACGCGCATGCGGCGCGCCTGCGCGTCGGGCGCCTTCGACGTCGTCGCCAGCAATCTCGCCATGTTCGACGACGATGGCGCAGACGGCCCGCATCTCGCCTTCATTGGCCAGGCGCGCAGCGCCGGCCTGTTCTTCAACGCTTTCGGCGACACCTGCATGGCCTTCCGCTGCGAGGCGCTGCAGGCGCTCGGCGGCTATCTCGAACTCGGCGCGCCCTATCCCTCGCCGGACTGGCTGCTGCTCGCCCGCGCGCAGGCGGCGGGCCTGCGGATCGGCGTTCTGCAGACGCCGGCCTACCGCTATCGCCGCCGTCCCATCGACGCCGCGCCGGTCTGGCAGAAGTTCGACCGGCGCAGCCCGCGTCGGCTCGTCTTCGATCACTTCGGCGCGGCGTATGACGGCGCGATGCTGGCCCGGCTGGCGCAGACCGCCATGCTGGAATTCTGAAAAACCCCGCGTCCTTCATGCAGAGAGTCTGACTCGAAATTCAAGAACCCTCGCGCTGAGGAGCCGCGAAGCGGCGTCTCGAAGGGCGGCAGCGGCGAGAATCGCTGGTTTTGTCATCCTTCGAGACGCGCCTGCGGCGCTCCTCAGGATGAGGATTCGAGTTATGGGCCAGACTTTAAGGAGCGTGCGGAGCAGGCGTCTCGAAGCATGGTCCAGCGTTTCGCCCCCCTGCCGTCCTCGTTGCGCGGCTGTCATCCCGGCCGAAGCGAAGCGGAGAGCCGGGATCCAGAGGCCGCAGGTGCGAGAGCTCGGTCCCGGATCGGCCTTTCGGCCGTCCGGGATGACAATCGGCGCCGCTGCTTCAGCGGCGCGCGATGCGGGCGAGCGCCTCGATCGTCGCCTCCGGGCGCCCGGCCATCTCCAGCGGCAGAATCCAGTCCGCGCGGCCGAGCCGCCGCAGCCGTTCGGCGGGCGCGCCGATGTCGAACACGACGGCCGGCAGCCCGGTCGCGAGCGCGCGCGTCAGCGTGAAGGACCAGGTCTCGGGCCAGATCGCCGGAAAGAAGAAGGCGTCCGGCGCGCGCGCGCGGATCAGCGCGTCGAGATCGTCCTCGAGATAGACGCCCGTCACGTCCACACCCGCGCGCCTCAGCCGGGCGGCGTTGACAGCCGGCCCGATCAGCGCCAGCGAAACCGGCGATTGCAGCGCCGCATTCGTCCGCGCGAGCGTTTCCAGAACCGCGGCGCCCTTGGCCTGCGAGAGCGCGCCGATCGACACGATTCGCGGCGGACCGGAGCGCGGTCTCGCCGGCGGCGGGGGCGGGCGGGCCTCGTCCTCCGGCTCCATGACGTCCAGAGCGCGGCCGATCAGCGGTTCGAGCCGCAGTCGCGCGTCGTCCGACGGGATCAGGACGCGCCGGGCGCCGGCGAGAAAGCGGACATGGCGTTCGCGCCAGAGGCCGATGTCGGCGTCCTTGGCGTCGCTGCCGGCGCTGGCGACGCAGATCCGGCATCGCTCGATCGGCGCGATGCCGCAAAAGCGGTTCTGGTCGTCGATCAGGTTGATGCGCGGACAGACGGCGTAATAATCGTGCAGGAACGCATCGTAGGGCGCGCCGAAGTCGCGGGCGAGTTCCGGTATCCACTCGATCAGCCCGTCCGGGTGATCGACGGTGTGGTTGACGAGGATATGATCGACCGCGAACCCGCCTGTCTGCGCCGCGAGCGGGGCGACCCCGTCCGAAACCTCCGCCGCGACGTTGCGGCCGCCGGGCAGCGCGCCGACGAGAATGGTTCTGCGCCCGGTGAGCCGCCGCAGCCTGACCGGCCACAGGCCGCGCGCCATCAGGGCGCTTTCGTAGAGGCCGAGAAAGCGTGTCGAGCCGCCGCCGCGCTGGTGGTTGAAAACGAGGACGATCGGCCCATCTGCGCCGGGCGTCCGGGCGTCCGGATGCGCCTCCTCGAATTCGCTGCGGGGGCCGCGCGGGACGGTGCGCAGCCAGTCCGCATAGGCGTCACGCCAGAAGGGCGTCCCCAGTCTGCGGCGCACATAAACCGCATCGAAGGCGGGCGCGGGCGAGCGCTGCTCGCGCCAGCCGATCAGCAGGTAATGCAGCAGCGGCGCGCGGGCGGCGCGGGCGCGGCGGCCGGGATGGCCGATCTGGGCGAGATAGAAGTCCACCTCGAACGCGGGCGCGACCTCCGCGCGCCGCCGCGCCAGCAGCGCGTTCGCCGCGCGCTGGAGAACGCCTGCGCGCAGGAACAGGCTGCGTTCGAGGACGAAGGTCAGAAACAGGCCGGGGACGCGGGAAATGATCGCCCCGAGCTTGGAGAGCGACATAGGCCTCCTATCCGCGCCGGTTGAACCATTCCCAGGTCTGGCGCAGGCCGTCCCTCAGGCTGGTGCGCGGATCGAATCCCAGCACGTCGCGCGCCTTGGAGATGTCGCAGAAGGTCGTGTGGATTTCGCCGGCGCGGAACGGGCGATAATCGACCTCGAACGTGCGGGGCGCGACGACCGCGCGCATTTCCGCGATCAGGTCGTTCAGCGTGAGGCCCTTGCCGGAGCCGAGTTGCACGGGGCCTGTCACGTCGGACTCGATGCCGCGCAGGATGCCCTCGCAGAGATCGCCGACGAAGACATAGTCGCGCACCTGGCTGCCGTCGCCGTAGACGATGAGCGGCTTGCCCTGCAGGATCTGCTTGAAGAAAGCGGCGACGACGCTGCCCTTGTGATAGGACTGCGGGCCGAAGACGTTCGAGAAGCGCAGCGAGACCGAACGGACGCCGTAGCTTTCGCTGTAGGCGGAGCAATAGCCCTCGACCGCCAGCTTCGACGCGCCGTAGGGCGACATGGGCGAGGCGACCATCTTTTCGTTCACCGCGCCGACCGCCGCGCCGATGATCGCGCCGCCGGTCGAGGCGTTGACGAGACGGCCGACCTTGGCCGCGCGCATCGCCTCCAGCAGGTTGAGCGAGCCCTCGACATTCACCTGGAAATTGAAGACGGGGTCGGCGATCGAATCCATCACGCGCGTATCGGCGGCGAGATGGACGACCGTGTCGACGCCCCGCAAGGCGGCGTCGAGCGCCGCCCGGTCGCGAATGTCGCCATGCACGAACTCGCATTCGACGCCTTCGAGATGCGCGCGCTTGCCGAGCGATTCATTGTCGAACACGCGCACGCGCACGCCCGGGCGGCCAACCAGCTTGCGGACGAGGTTCACGCCGACGAACCCGCAACCTCCGGTAATCATTATCTGCATCTAGGCGTCCCTGTCAGTTCGTCGTTGCGCGATGCGCCCGACAGCAATTGTGATCGCCGTGGCCGGTGGGCTCCACGGTTGCCTGGAGAGGTGAGGCGGCTGATAACATGCAATTGTCGCACGGCACAATTTCCCAAGTGGCCGCGCGTCGCGCGAGCGGCGCGGTCGCAGGCCGGCGGCGGGATCAGTCCCCGGCCCGGTTCGGCGCGGCGCCCGAACGGATGGCGATCCAGCTCGAACGAGACTGTTCGGGCGGATGTCTTTCGTCTTGACCGATCGAGGATCAGGTGAAAAAGCGGGTCTGCAAAGGCTCGGGTGGCGCAACGCATGGTCCTCTCCGTCGTCGGTCCGTCCGGCAGCAGCAAAGTTCACGGCGACACGTCCGGCCTGGGGGGCGAAATCCGCTTCGAGGGGGCGAACAATTCCGTAAGGTTCGGCCGCCGCTGCGTTTCGGCCACGCTGCGGTTGCGCGTCGGGCCGAATGTTCATGTCGAGATCGGCGACAATTGCATTCTCGGTCATCTTGAGATTTTCGCGGCCGGGGACAACCGGGTGACGATCGGGGCGAGGTCCGGCTTCAACGGCCGCGTGCGCCTGCTGATGCACGAGGCGGGTGCCATTTCGTTTGGCGCGGACTGCCTGATCGGGCAGTCGGACTTCACGATCAGCGACATGCATTCGATCATCGACGCCGCATCCGGGCGGCGGATCAACCCGGCCGGGGATATCCGGCTCGCCGAGCATGTCTGGGTCGGGGAGGGGGCGCTGATCCTCAAGGGCGTCAGCATCGGCGCCGACAGCATCGTCGGCGCGCGGGCGGTCGTCACGGGCGACATACCGCCCGGAAGCCTCGCGGCGGGCGTCCCGGCGCGCGTGATCCGCTCCGGCGTCTCGTGGCGTCACGAATTGCGCTGAGGGCGGCCGGCCTCAGTTTTCGTCCAGAATCCTGCGAAGATAGCGGCCGTAATCGCTCTTCTCGAACCGGCGCGCGGCGGCCTCCAGCTCCGTGGCGTCGATCCAGCCGTTGTTGAAAGCGATCTCCTCGAGGCAGGCGATCCTCAGACCCTGGCGCTGCTCGATGGCGCGCACATATTCCGACGCCTCGACGAGCGAAGCCGGCGTGCCCGTGTCGAGCCAGGTGAAGCCGCGGCCGATCCGCTCGACCGTGAGCTCGCCGGCTTCGAGGTAGATGCGATTGAGGTCGGTGATCTCGAGTTCGCCGCGGGCCGACGGCTTGAGCCGGGCGGCGAATTCCGACGCGCGCGCATCGTAGAAATAGAGCCCGGTCACCGCATAGCTCGATTTCGGCATGGATGGCTTTTCCTCGATCGTCCGCGCCCGTCCGTCCGCGTCGAAGGAAACGACGCCGTATCGTTCGGGGTCGCTGACGTGGCAGGCGAAGACTGTCGCGCCGCGCTTGCGCCCGGCTGCGCGTGCGAGCATTTCCGTCAAACCTTTCCCATGAAAGATATTGTCGCCGAGAACGAGCGCCGACGGGCCGCCTTCCACGAAATCCGCGCCGATCACATAGGATTGCGCCAGCCCGCCCGGGGTCGGCTGGACGGCGTAAGTCAGCGAAAGCCCCCATTGGCCGCCGGTTCCGAGCAGCCGGCGGAACTGCGGCGCGTCGTCCGGCGTGGTGATGACCATGATTTCGCGAATGCCCGCGAGCATGGCGACGCTCAGCGGGTAGTAGATCATCGGCTTGTCGTAGACGGGCAGAAGCTGCTTCGACATGGCCAGCGTCATCGGATGCAGCCGCGTGCCCTGTCCCCCCGCCAGAATGATGCCCCGCATGTCCTGTCCCAAAAATCTGACTCAACAACCCTCGCCCTGAGGAGCCGCGAAGCGGCGTCTCGAAGGGCGGCCCAGGCGCAGAATCCTGGACCATGCTTCGAGACGCGGCCTCCGGCCGCTCCTCAGCATGAGGGATTCGGCCTTCCACACGCGTTCCGCTCCGGCTCTCAGGCCGAAGCCATGAGCCGCGCCACGCATTGCTTGGCCGATCCGCGCCAGTCCGGCAAGCCCAGGCCGTAAACGGCCGCGAGCTTGCCATTGTCGAGCCGGGAATTGGCGGGACGGCGCGCGGCGGTCGGATAGTCGGCGGTCGCAATACTCCGGACGGCGACCGGCGCGCAGCCGTGCGCCTGCGCCTCGGAAAATATGGCTTCCGCGAAATCCGCCCAGCTCGCCTCGCCCGCGCCTGACACATGGAAGATTCCGCGCAGCGCCGGCGCCGGGTCGGCCAGCAGGCGCGCGGCGATCGCGAGGACGGCGTCGGCGAGATCGAGCGCGCTGGTCGGATTGCCGATCTGGTCGGCGACGACGCGGACCTCGCTCTGCGCGGCGCCGAGACGCAGCATGGTCTTCACGAAATTCGCCCCGAACGGGCTGTAGACCCAGGCCGTCCGCAGGATCGCGGAATTGGCGTGGACGGCGGCGATATGGCGTTCGCCGGCGAGTTTCGAGCGGCCGTAGGCGCTGGTCGGGCCGGTCGGATCATCCTCGCGGTAAGGCCGGTCGAGCGCGCCGTCGAAGACGTAGTCGGTCGACAGATGCACCAGCGGCGCGCCGATCTCGGCGGCGATCTCGGCCACGTGGCGCGCGCCCTCGCCGTTGACGCGCATCGCGACCTCCGGCTCGCTTTCCGCGCGGTCGACCGCCGTATAGGCGGCGGCGTTGACGATCGCGTCGCAGCGCGCCGAACGCAGCGTCGCCAGCACGGCCGCGCGCACGGACAGGTCGAGTTGCGGCCGGCCGAGCGCGATGATCTCGACATTGCGCGGCGCGCGCTCGATCAGCGCGCTCACCACCTGTCCGGTCAATCCCGTGACGGCGAGCCTCATCGCATTCACGCGAAGGTCTGCGGCAGGTCGCGCAGGCGCGGCCATTTGCGGTCCCGCTCCGACAGGATCGGGCCGCCGGGCGGCAGCGGCCAGCCGATGGCGAGGTCCGGATCGTCCCACGCAAGCCCGAAGTCATGGGCCGCGGAATAGGGCGCGGTCGTCTTGTAGAGCGCCTCGGTGTCGGGCTCGAGCGTGACGAACCCATGCGCGAAACCCGCGGGCACGAGCAATTGCCGCCAGTTTTCGCGGGAAAGTTCGACGGCGACGTGCCTGCCGAACGTCGGCGAGGAACGGCGGATGTCGACCACGACATCGAGGATGCGGCCGCGCGCGACGCGCACGAGCTTGGCCTGCGCTACGGGGGCGATCTGGAAATGCAGACCGCGCACCACGCCGGCCTGCGCGGAGAAGGAATGATTGTCCTGCACGAACGTGAAATCGAGGCCAGCCGCGCACCAGTCCGCCGCCTTGTAGACTTCCGAGAAGAAGCCGCGCGCGTCGCCGTGCATTTTCGGCGTCACGATCTTCACGTCCGGGATTGCGGTCTCTTCCACGCGCATGGTTCGGCTAGCCGCCTCTCTCGTCAGGCGATCAGGCCGAGGCGTTCGCCGCGGTATCCGCTGTCGCGGATCGCCTGCCGCCATTCGGGATTGTCGATATACCAGGCGATGGTCTTGCGCAGGCCGGTCGCGAAGGATTCCGTGGGCGTCCAGCCGAGGTCGCGTTCGATCCTGGCGCAGTCGATCGCATAGCGCATGTCATGTCCCGGCCGATCCGCGACGAAGGCGATGAGATCGCGGTAGTGGCCGTGCTGGCGCGGGCGGACGTCGTGCAGGATGTCGCAGATCATGCCGACGACGTCGATGTTGCGCATCTCGCTGCGGCCGCCGACATTGTAGGTCTCGCCGGGAACGCCGGCCTCCGCGACGCGCAGCAGCGCCGCGGCGTGATCGTCCACGAACAACCAGTCGCGGCGGTTTTCGCCGGCGCCGTAGACGGGCAGGGGGGCGCCGTCGAGCGCGTTGAGGATGGTCAGCGGAATGAGCTTTTCGGGGTGCTGGCAGGGCCCGTAATTGTTCGAGCAATTGGTGACGATCGCCGGCAGGCCGTAGGTCTTGCCCCAGGCCCGCGCGAGATGGTCGGCGCCAGCCTTGGAGGCGGCGTAGGGCGAGTTGGGCGCATAGGCGGTATCCTCGCGAAACAGGCCCTCGTCCCCGAGCGATCCGAATACCTCGTCGGTCGAGACGTGCAGGAACCGGAAGTTGTCCCGCCGCGCCGGCGGCAGGGCGCGCCAATGGCGGGTCGCTTCCTCCAGCATCACGAATGTTCCCACGACATTCGTCTGGATGAACGCGGCCGGGCCGTCGATCGAACGATCCACATGGCTCTCGGCGGCCAGATGCAGGACGGCGTCGGGCGAGAAGGCGTCGAACGCCTCCCGGACGGCCTCGCGGTCGCAGATGTCGCCGCGCACGAAGGAAAAGCGCGGATGGTGCGAGACCGGCGCGAGCGAGGCGAGATGGCCGGCGTAGGTCAGCTTGTCGAACACGAGCAAATCGCCCGCGCCCGCAGCCATGAACCTGCGGGCGACAGCGGAGCCGATGAAGCCGGCACCGCCGGTCATCAATACGCGCATCAGCCGGAAACCCCTCGCGAACCTGCCGCCTGCCTACAAGAGACCGGGGTTCGGCACAAGGCGACGGTCAGACCTGGGCCGAATTGTAGGCGCGGAACCAGTCGACCAGCGCGGGAACGCCGAAGTCTATGCCGGTCGAGGGCCGGTAGCCCGTCAGCGCCTCGAGCAGGTCGCAATTGGCGAAGGTGATCGGCACGTCGCCCTTCTGCATCGGCAGGTAGTTGCGCTGCGCCGGCCTGCCGGCGGCCCGCTCCAGCGCGGCGATGAAATCCATGAGCTGGACCGGCGCGCCGCGCCCGATATTGACGACGCGGAACGGGGCGACGGGCGAGATCGTGTCCTGCTCGCAGGCCTTTTCGCCGGCGACCGGCGCGCAATCGACCAGCCGCACGATCGCCTCGACGAGATCGTCGATATAGGTGAAGTCGCGCTGCATGTCGCCGTTGTTGTAGACGTCGATCGGCCGTCCCGCGTCGATCGCCTCGAGAAATTTCTGCGGCGCCATGTCGGGCCGGCCCCACGGGCCATAGACCGTGAAGAAGCGGAACATTGTCGTTGGCAGCTTCCACAGATGGGCGTAGGAATGGCCCATCAGCTCCGTGGACTTCTTCGTCGCAGCGTAGAGCGTGATCGGGCGATCCGTCTGGTTCGTCTCGAAAAACGGAACGTCGAAGCTCTCGCCATAGACGGAGCTGGTCGAAGCCATCAGCAGATGGCGCGGCGGCGCGGCGCGCGCGCATTCCATGAGGTTGAACGTGCCGACGAGATTGGATTCCACATAGGCGCGCGGGTTTTCGAGGCTGTAGCGAACGCCCGCCTGCGCGCCGAGATGCACGACGACGTCGGGTTTGGCGGCTTCATAGGCCTTTTCCAGCGCGCCCATGTCCTCGAGCGCGCCGACCGTGTTGCGGAAGCCGTTGGTCCTGGCGAGCAGGCCGAGCCGCCGCTCCTTCAGCGCGGGGTCGTAATAGGGCGTCATCGCGTCGAAGCCGTCGACGAAATGCCCGTCGGCGAGCAGCCGCCGGCACAGGTGAAAGCCGATGAAGCCGGCGGAACCGGTCACGAAGAAGCGCATGGCGCCTTGATACCCGTTTGCCGGTCCGGGTCAAATGAATGGGGCGCTGCGCCTTCAAGCGCGCTTGCGCTCCAGCGCCGCGCGGATCAGCGGGCCGCGGTCGTTGCCGAAATACATGTCGGATCGGTCCACGAAAATCGTCGGCGACCCGAATCCGCCGCGCGCGATCAAGTCGTCGGTGTTTTCGCGCAAGGCGTCCTTGATCTCCGCGCGCGACACGCCCTCGAAAAAAGCGCCGGGATCGACGCCCACGCTCTCGCAGATGCGCGTCAACACGTCGTCCTTCGAAATATCTTCGTCCCGACCCCAATAGGCCTCGAACGTCCGGGTGGCGAAGTCCACCATCTTGCCTTGCGGCAAGAGCCAGATGCAGCCGCGCATCGCCTTGACGCTGTTCACCGGAAAGACGCTCGGCGGCATCTTGATCGCCAGGCCCGAAAGGCGCGCCCAGTCGCCGAGATCCTTCAGCATGTAGCGGGCCTTGGCCGGCACGGGTTTTTCGCGCGAGGCGTAGACGCTGGGGTTGACGGCGTTGAAGACGCCGCCGACCAAAATCGGCTTCCAGACGATCTCCTCGCCGAATTCCGCGGCGAGCGGCGGGATGTTATGGAAGGCCAGATAGGTCCACGGGCTCGAACAGTCGAAGAAGAATTCGATCAAGGCGTCCTCCTTTTGCGTGATCTTGGCGCATGAGGGCGCGCGGAGTCGATGCCGGACTTGCAGGGACAGGGGCGAGGGCGGGATTTGAGCGAGATCGTTTTTGTCGACGGCGCCTATGTCGCGCGCGAGCAGGCGCGCGTTTCGGTCTTCGATCGCGGCTTTCTCTTCGCGGACGGGATTTACGAAGTCTGCGCCGTTCTCGACGGCAAGCTCGTGGACAATGCGGCGCATCTCGCGCGACTCGACCGCTCGCTCGGCGAGATCGAACTGCCGTGCCCGCTGTCGCGCGACGAGATCGTGGCGATGCAACGCGAACTGGTCGCGCGCAACGATCTGAGAGAAGGCCTGATCTACATGCAGATCACGCGCGGCGCGGCCGACCGCGACTTCGCCTTTCCGGAGAAGGCGCGGCCCACTTTCGTCGCCTTCGCGCAGGCCAGGCGCATCATCGGCGCGCCAGCCGCGGAGACAGGCGTCGCGGCGATTTCCGTTCCCGATCTGCGCTGGGCGCGGCGCGACATCAAGTCGGTCGCCCTGCTCGCGCAGGTGCTCGCCAAGCAGGCCGCGCGCAAGGCGGGCGCGGCGGAGGCCTTCATGGTCGAGGACGGCTATGTGACGGAAGGCGCGTCCTCGTCCGCCTTCATCGTCACGCATCGGAGGGAGATCGTCACGCGCCCCCTGTCGAATGCGCTTCTGCCGGGCTGCACGCGGCAAGCCGTGCTGGCGCTCGCCCGCGAGCGCGGCATGAAGCTCGTCGAGCGTCCCTTCACGATCAAGGAGGCGTATGGCGCGGCCGAATGCTTTTTCACCAGCGCGACCGCCTTCGTCATGCCGGTCGTGACGCTCGATGGCCGCGCCATCGGGCAGGGCGTGCCCGGCGCGGCGACGAAGCGCCTGCGCGAACTCTACATCGAGGCCGCCCGCGCGAGCGCAGACCAGGCGTGACGCGGAGCGCCCCGGATGCTATGCGCGGGGCAAATCGGAACCTCTCATGCATCCCTTCAAGCTCGCCATCGTGCCCGTGACGCCTTTCGAGCAGAATTGCTCGATCCTCGTCTGCACGAAGACCAACAAGGCCGCCGTGATCGACCCGGGCGGCGACCTGCCGCGCATCGAGGCCGCGCTCGCCCAGACCGGCGCCACGCTCGAAAAGATCCTGCTCACGCACGGCCATATCGACCATATCGGCGCGGCGACCGAACTCGCCCGCAAGACCGGCGTGAAGATCGAGGGGCCGCATACCGCCGACCGGCCGCTGCTCGAGCAATTGCCGCAGATCGCCAAGGGCTACGGCTTCCCGCCGGCCGAGGCCGTCCATCCCGACCGTTGGCTGGAGGAGGGCGATTCCGTCACGGTCGGCGACATCCATTTCGACGTGTGGCATTGCCCCGGCCATTCGCCCGGCAGCGTCGTCTTCGCCTGGAAGCGCGACGAGGCGCACGGGGATGCGCAGGGTTTCGCCATCGTCGGCGACGTTCTCTTCCGCGGCTCGGTCGGCCGCACCGATCTGCCCGGCGGCGATCACGCGACGCTCATCCGCATGATCGAGGAAAAGCTCTATCCGCTCGGCGACGATACGGCCTTCCTGCCCGGCCACGGGCCGATGGGCGTGATCGGCCAGGAGCGGCAGACCAATCCGTTTCTTTAAGAATTTAAACGCATCTTAACGATTCCCTAACGGGCGCGGCGCTAGGGTCGCAAACCGGCCGGCTGGAAAGCCGCGACCGGGAGCTTCATCTGGTCCGCAAGCCGCGGGCAAGGGTGGGGCGATGTGCTGCACGCCCTGCAACGGCGCGAAGGCGCCGTCCCGTTTTCCGCCGTCATTCTGACGAAGAAATTCTGGTCCATGTCGAGCGCGCGTCGCAGCGCTCGCTGCGCGGCCTCTGGAGATTGACGTGATCGATTCCTCGTTCTGGCGCGACCGTCGCGTTTTCGTCACCGGCCATACGGGTTTCAAGGGCGCGTGGCTTTCGCTGATGCTGGAGCGCCTGTGCGCGCGCGTCACCGGATACGGCCTCGCGCCGGCGACCGAACCGTCGCTCTACGAACTTGCCCGTGCCGGCGAAAACCTGTGCGACGTGCGCGGCGACGTCTGCGACGCCGCTATGCTGGACGGCGCCCTGCGCGCCGCCGATCCCGACATCGTCATCCATCTGGCGGGCCGTCCGCCGCGCGACGGCGCGCCCGCGTCGGCCCAGGCTGTCGAACGCCTGAAGAAGACCGGCGGCCCGGATGTGCTGGAGGCGACCCTGCGCGCGCCCTCGGTTCAGGCGGCCGTCTTCGTGTCGCCGGAATCCGCCTATGTCTCGCTCGACTGGATCGAACTGACCTCGGAGTCCGATGCGCATGTCGTCTCGCTGCATTGTCCTGATCCGATCGGCGGCGGGGATTTTGCTGCCGAGCGGGGGGCGGAGCCGAAGCGTTTCGGACATGTGGCGCCC
>DAIRCS010000046.1:0-22000 GCA_036796555.1 Rhodoblastus sp.
CATGGCCGCGCCGATCGCGTCGCCGAAGATGATCTGCGGCCGGAAGATCGTGAACGCGAAATTTTCACGCGCAGCGACCTCGCGCAAAAAATCTTCCTGCAGCCAGTAGAAATTCGCGTGGTCGTCGCGCGGCCAGCGCTCGCGCGCGGGCACGGCGATGCGGTGCAGATGGACGCCATAGGCCTTCGTGCCCTGCAGCAGCGAGACATGCTCGAGCGCGCCATACTCGACCACGGGCGCGACGAGATTGCGCAGCATGGTAAGATTGGTCGCCATCTGCTCGGGGTCGCGCCAGCCAGCGACGAGGTCTGGCTTTTCATGGAGAGCGCCGTAGACGACATGCGTGACGCGCGGCAGCGCCGCGGCCGTCGCGCGGCAGGCGGCGGCGTCGGTGAGATCGAGCGCGACATGCCGCCACGCGCGCGACGCCCGCACCAGCGGCGCGCGGCGCGAGACGGCGATCGTCGTCCAGCCCGGCAGTTTCGCGAAATGCTCGACTGCCGCCTGGCCCACCACGCCGGACGCGCCGGCGATCAGGACCGTCTTCGTCATCGCGTCACACCACCGCGATCGGCGTCGCCGGCGAGCCGACGGCGCCCGGCAGCCGCAGCGGCGGCGCCGTCAACTGGAAGCGCCAGCGGCCGTGCGCGGCGAGCCATTGCGCCAGCTCGGTGAAATACCAGAGCTCGCCGAGATGCACGCCCTGCTTGAACAGGCAATGGTTGTGCAGCGGCAGCATCGGGAAACTGTCGCCCTCCGCCGGGCGCGGCGGAAAGACCTCGACCGCGAGGCTGTCGGAGCAGATCGCGACGAGATCGGTATCGGTGATCCATTGCAGCAGGCGCGCGTCCCGCCCATCCAGCGCCGCGCAGGAGGAATGCAGGACGTTCACGTCGGGCTGCTTGTTCATCTCCATGATGAGATCGCCGTAGCCGGTGTAGAGGCACAGGAAATCGCCGGCTTCCACGCCGACCTTCTGCGCGTCGAGCGCGCGCATCAGGTCGTCGTAGCCGACGAAGGCCTTCTTGCGGCCGTAGATACGATGGAGATCGACCAGAACGCCGCGGCCCTGCACACCGGCGGTCGCGAAATTCTCGACGCCGAGCTTGTGCGCGCCGAACCCGTCCTCGGCGTCCTCGGGCCCGACGAGGTCCACGCCGCCGCGCCAGCCGTTGTAATAGACCTTCTCCGCCACGCCGTCGCCATCGGCGTCGAACATCTGCCCGACATGGCTCAAGCCGTCCCATTGCGTCGAATATTGCAGGTAGAGCAGCACGGCGTCGTCGCAGACGATGTCGCAATATTCCGCGCAGATGTGCGAGAGCTTGAAGTTGAAATTATAAGCCGCGCCGCCGCGCTTCTCGTAGCGTAATTGCGGGGCCTTGCGATGCGCGAAGATGGCGTTGCCGCCGGGATAGTCGAGCGGCAGCGACAGCGTGAAGGCGACGCCCTCCTTCACCTCGCGCGCGGCGGCGACGCGGCGCTCGGGGGTGAGCAGGTTCATCTTGCCACGCTGGTCGTCGTCGCCGAAGCGGCCCCAGTTGGAGCCTTCCGGGCGGTTGACCCATCGTTTGCCGGTCATCTTTCGGTCCTCCCTCGGCCGTCATCGCGAGGAGCGAAGCGACGCGGCGATCCAGAGCCGGATTGTGACTCTGGATTGCTTCGCTTCGCTCGCAATGACGGACCGTTTACTTCTTCATGAAGGCCGCGATCCGTTCCTGCGAATCCGGCCCGCGCCCTTCGCACTTGTAGATTTCATGCGCCAGCCCGGCCTTCAGCGGCAGCCCCTCGGTGTCGTCGATCAGCTTCTTGTTGGCGCGATGGCTGAACCAGGAATTGCCGAGGATCTCCTTCGTCAGCTTCTCGACCTCCGCCTCGAACGCGTCGTCCGCGAAGCAGAAATTGGCGAGCCCCATCGCTTCCGCCTGCGCGCCGGAATAGGTGCGGCTGGTGAACATCATTTCCTTCGCCTTGGCCGCGCCCACGCGGCGTGGCAGGCGCTGGCTCATGCCCCAGACCGGCGTCAGCGCCCATTTGCCGTGCGTGTCGCCGAACCTGGCGTTGGCGGAGGCCGCGATGATGTCGCCGGCCAGCGCCAGCTCCAGCCCGCCCGTGTAGCAATGGCCGTGGACGGCGGTGATCACCGGCTGCGGCAGGCTGGCGAGCTTCTCGATCGTCTCGCCCTGGAACCACGGTTTTAGCGGCTTCGCGCCGGCGGCGATGCCCGCGAGATCGTTGCCGGCGCAGAAGCATTTTCCCGCGCCGCGCAGCAGCACCAGCCCGATCGTCTCCGTCTGCTGCGCGATGGCGTCGACATGCCCGCGCAGCAGCGTGAACATTTCGACGGTCAGCGCGTTCAGCTTGTCCGGCCGGTTGAGGATGAGGATGGCCGCGCCGTTCTTGTCCTCGCGCGTGACGGGAGGCTGCATGTCGTCTCTCCCGCTCACAGGCCCGGAATGCGCTGGCCGCCGCCATGCACGTTGATCTTCTCGCCGCTGATGTAGCTGGCGTAGGGCGAGACGAGGAAGCGCACGGCGTTGGCGATGTCTTGCGGCTGGCAGACGCGGCCGTAGGGCATGTGCTTGTCGAGCGCGTGGATGTCGTCGATTCCGGCCGCGCCCTTCACCAGACGTGTGCCCATGTCGGTCTCCACCAGCCCCGGCGCGACGATGTTGACGTGCGTCCCGTGCGGCCGCTCCTCGTTCGACAGCGTCAGCGCCAGCGCCTCCATCGCGGCCTTGGCCATGTTGTAGGGCGCGCCGTTGGCGGCCATCTTCAGCGTCGCGACGCTCGAGATCATCACGATATCGCCGCGCGGCCGCGTGCGCATCGAGGGGATGATGCGGCGGGCGAGCCAGTGCGGCGCCATGGCGTGCACGGTCAGCAGGCGCGCGATCTCTTCCGGCTCGGTATCCAGCACCGAGCGTCCGCGCGAGGCGATGCCGGCGTTGTTGACGAGAATGTCGACGAAGCCGAAATCGGCGATGGCGCGGTCGGCCATGGCGACGACCTGCGCATGATCCTCCATCGAGGCCGAATAGGCCCGCGCGCGCACGCCGAGCCCCTCCAGCATCCTGACGCTTTCCTTCGCCGAATCCTCGTCGCGGCGGTAGCCGATCGCGACATCCGCGCCGTCTTCGGCCAGCGCCGTCGCGATGGCGCGGCCGATGCCGCGCGATCCGCCCGTCACCAGCGCCACGCGCCCCTTCAGCGGCTTTGCGCCTGCTTCGCTCATTCGTTTCGCTCCCATTCTTGTCCGCGCCATTGTTGCGCATGTCGGCGCGGCGCGAAACCATGTCCGCGCGCATGGCGGCCCTGTGCGGCGGAATGCGTTTCCGCTTCGCGGAACCGGCTGGGCCCTGCTATAAACCGGCTCCAACGGGGCGAAGCGCCCGCAGGGAGGATGCATGTTCGACAATCTCTTCTCGCTCGACGGCCGCGTCGCCGTCGTCACCGGCGGCTCGCGCGGCATCGGCCGCATGATCGCCGAAGGCTTCCTCGCCTATGGCGCCAGGCGCATCTACATCACCGCGCGCAAGGCGGCCGCCTGCGATGCGGCGGCGAAGGAAATGACCGCGCTCGGTAAGGGCGAATGCATTTCGATCCCCTGCGATCTCTCGACGCTTGCGGGCGTGCAGGCGTTCGGCAAGGCGCTCGCGGAGCGCGAGAAGAAGATCGACATTCTCGTCAACAACGCCGGCGCCGCCTGGGCCGCGGATTTCGACCAGTTTCCGGAATCGGGCTGGGACAAGGTCGTCGACCTCAACATGAAGACGCCCTTCTTCCTGGCCAAGGAATTGGCGCCGCTGCTGCGCGCGGCCGCGACCGCCGAGCGCCCGGCCAAGCTCATCAACATCGCCTCCATCGACGGCATTTTCGTCAACCCGCTCGAAACCTATCCCTATGCGGCGAGCAAGGCCGGCCTCATCCACCTCACGCGCCGCATGGCCGTGCGCCTCATCAAGGATCACATCGTCGTCACGGCGATCGCGCCGGGCCCGTTCCAGTCCGACATGAACACCGCGGCGCGCGACCATGCGGACACGGTGGCGGGGCGCGTGCCGGCAGGCCGCGTCGGCGTGCCCGAGGACATGGCCGGCGCGGCCATCTTCCTTGCCTCGCGCGCGGGCGATTATGTCGTCGGCTCGACGGTGACTGTCGACGGCGGCGTGGCCTTCGGCCGCGCGGGCTTCGAGGGCGGCGGCTGGAGCGAGTGAGACGCAGGGCGCGCGGGAGGCAAGACATGGACGACGTCAACAGGCAGGTGCTTCTCGTCGAGAAGCCGCGCGGCAAGCTCTCGCCGTCGAATTTCAAACTGGCCGAGGCGGCCGTTCCCACGCCCGCCGACGGCGAGGCGCTGCTGCGGGTGCGCTATATCTCGCTCGACGCCGCTAATCGCGCGTGGATGCAGGGCGCGACCTATCGCTCGGCGGTCGACGCCGGCAGCGTGATGGCCGGCGGCGCGATCGCGGAAGTGGTGGACTCGAAGGCGCCGGGCTTCGCGAAGGGCGATCTCGTGTTCGCTGACACGGGCTGGCAGGACTACGCCTCGTTGCCGGGCAGGCAGCTCATCAAGGTTCCGCGCATGGAGCCGATGACGCATCTGCTGAGCGTCTACGGCATTGCGGGCCTCACCGCCTATTTTGGCCTGCTGCGCGTCGGCGAGCCGAAGGCGGGCGAGACGGTCGCCGTCTCGGCGGCGGCGGGCTCGGTCGGCTCGCTCGTCGGGCAGATCGCGAAGATCAAGGGTTGCCGCGTGATCGGCGTCGCCGGCGGCGCGGAGAAATGCGCCTGGCTGAAGAGCGAACTCGGCTTCGACGAAGCCGTGGACTACAAGGCCGGCAATCTCTTCGCCGCGCTGAAGGCCGCCGCGCCGAAGGGGATCGACGTCTATTTCGACAATACGGGCGGCGAAATCCTCGAAGCCTGCCTGCCGCTGATGAACATGCGCGGCCGCATCGCCTGCTGCGGCGCGGTTTCGGCCTACGACGGCGCGCCGCCAGCCGCCGGTCCGCGCGGCGTACCGGGCCTGCTCGTGGTCAAGCGCCTGCGGATGCAGGGGTTCATCGTCATGGACTATGACGACGAGCGCGGCGCCGCGCTGGCCGATCTCCAGAAATGGGTCGCCGAAGGCAAGTTGAAGGTGCAGGAGGACGTGATCGTGGGTCTCGAAAACACGCCCGCCGCGCTCATCGGCCTGCTCGCCGGCGAGAACCGCGGCAAGCGGATGGTGAAGGTAGCGTAGCGTCGTCGGTCCGCTTTCGACCGTTGCAAGACGGTTGGAGAGGCGTTTCGCGCTCCTGTCCCGATCCGGCTTTCAGTCCCTGCCTGAAAGATGTCGCTCATCCCGCTGACAGGCCGTCCCTGCTAGCGGCGGGATGCTGACCTGGCCGTTGAGGAAGCATGACGATCAGTGCGACGATCGAAACGAGCAGCACAGCCGAGGCGTAGACGCGGCTCAGGCCGAGGCCTCCGGAGGCATGTGGTTTATCCAGGAGGTCGCCGACGGTCGCCCCGAGCGGCCGCGTGAGAATGAAAGCGGTCCAGAACAGAAGCACGTGCGACAATTCGGTGACGTAATAGAGCAGCGCGACAATCGCGATAGCGGCTGCGAACACCAGCGCTCCATCGCCGAACCCGAGGGCGTTCGTGTCGGCCATCCAGTCGCCGAGCGCCGTCCCGAGCGTTTGCGAGAACAAGATCGTCATCCAGTAAAATGCTTCCACGCGGGGCGTCGAGACTGAGTTCACCGACACGGTGCCTTCGGAGAAACGCCAGATCGCCAACGCCAGGACGAGGAGAGCCAGCAGGATCGAAGAGCCCCCGGTGTAACCGATTCCAAGCGATCGGTCCGCGAAATCGGCCAAAGTCGTGCCGACGGTCGTCGAGGCGACGATGGCGATCCAGTAAATCCACGGGTTGAATTTCTTCGTGGCGATCTGAGCGGCGACGGCGGCGATGAAAATGATCAAAAAAATTCCAGTCCCGATGAGATAGCCTCCGTTCTGCGCATTCTTGTCTGCATGCAGCATGCTCATCGTGACCGCGTCGCCGCCCGTTTCGCCAAGCGTCGTGGCGAGGATTTTGACAATCCAGAAGCCGAGCGTGACTTCCGGAACCTTGCTCACTGCTGCTTCGACCGCATTGTTCATGTTCGCCTCGTCTTGCACGGGAAGGCGGCCCGCGCCTGGAACGGAGGATGCGCGGTTGCGCATCCCTCTCATATGCGGACGATGCGCGAGCAGAATTAGGAGCGAATTAGCTGGAGGGCGCTGACGCCAGTTCCGGCCCCGCGAGACGCGCCTGGACGCCCGCGAGCCCATCGCGCCGGTTTTCGACCGTCAACGCAAGAGCGTGGCGTTCGGCGACGCGCCGCGCGATTGCGAGGCCGAGTCCTGTTCCATCGGTATCGCTCCGAGCGCCGCGGTAAAACCGATCGAAGACGCGCGTTTCAGCGCCCACAGGCAGGCCGGGGCCCGAGTCGCGGATCTCGGCGACGAAACGGCCGCCCGACGAGGTCAGGGAGACATCGACCTTTCCACCAGACGGCGTGTAGCGCACGGCGTTGTCGATCAGGTTCGTGAGCAGAGACCGAAGCTCGCTTTCTACGCCTACAAGCTGGATTTCAGGACTGACGTCGGCGCCCAGATCCACGCCTTTCCGATTGGCCAATGGCGCACAGGCGCCGACGCAGTCGAGAAGCAGCGCGCTCAAATCCAATTGCGCGCGCGGCGCGAACGCTGGTTCGTCGAGACGCGCCAGTTCGAGCAGCCGGTTTGCCAGCGACCCAGCGCGTCGGATGCCTGCCGCGAGCGCGGCGAGACGATCCGTTTGGCCTGGAGACGGCGTCGCACGGAGATTGTCCAACTCGATCTGCATCGCCGCGAGCGGCGTGCGCAGTTCGTGCGCAGCATCAGCCACAAACCGCTTCTGGGTCTCCACCGCCGCGCGAAGGCGAGCGATGAGGCCGTTCATGCTCTGGACGAGCGGCCTCGCTTCAATTGGCGCTTCGTCAAGAACGATGGGCTCCGTGGCCGACGCGCTACGATCGGCGATGTCGTCCGCCAATAACCTCAGTGGGCGCAGCGCGCGATCCAGCGCCCAACCGACCACGAGCCAGGAGAGCGGAATGACGATCAGGATGGGCACCGCCGCGCCGAGCGCGGCCCCGTTGGCGATCTCCGACCGCACTGTGTCGCGCTGGGCGACCTGAACGGTGCGGTCGCCGCTACGCGCCATGTATACCCGCCACATGTGGCCGGCCGCCCGAACGTCTGCAAAGCCGGGCTGCGCCTGTCGCGGCACGGCCGCATCTGGAAGCGACTCGTGGACAACGCGACCTGCGGCGTCCCAGATTGTGATCGCGAACCGGTCCTCCGGGTCGCGGTCGGCCGCGTCCGGCGCATTCGCGGACAATATTCCAGGACCGGCATTGAGCGCGATCTGCCGGAGTTGCCCGTCCAGAAATTCCGCGGCCTCGCTGCGGGCATACCAATAGGAGATCACCATCGCGACAAGGCCGACTGCCGTCAGCAGGCCCGTCATCCACAACAGGGCCGCGCGACGCAGTGAGATGCTCATAATTTGGCGACCATCCATCCGGCGCCGCGGACATTCAAGATGACGGCTCTGCCAAACTTGCGGCGGATGGAATGGATCAAAACGTCCACCGCATTGCTTTCGACCTCCTCTCCCCAGCCGTAGATGCGCTCCTCGATCTGCGCGCGCGAGAGAATCCGCCCGGGGCGCTCCATCAAGGCGTGCATCACGGCGTATTCCCGAGCCGGCAGCACGACCGCCACGCCTTCATGCGTCAATTGATGACTCTCGATGTCCAACTCGGTCGAGCCTGCCGTCAGGACCAAGGTGGAGCGTCCTGCCCGGCGGCGGATCAAGGCGCGCATTCGCGCCAGAAGCTCCCGCATTTCGAACGGCTTGACGAGGTAGTCGTCCGCGCCCAGGTCGAGCCCGGCGACCCGATCGTCGATAGCGTCCCGCGCGGTGATGATGAGCACGGGCGCGTCGCTTCCATTGGTCCGCGCGATCTTGAGAAGTTCAAGGCCCTCTATATCGGGGAGGCCTAGATCCAGGAGGACAATGGCATGGCCGGCGTCGCGCAAGGCTGCTTCGGCGTGGCCGCCATCGCGAACCCAGTCTACCGACATGCCTCCGCCGGCCAGCGCTGCGTGAAGCGCGCCGCCCAGCATCGCATCGTCTTCGATCAGAAGGACCCTCATTGCATAAATCCAGCGGAATTGGACCGTGTCCCGCGTCGGGAACCTTTCAATCTCCTCAGAGCCTGGGCCATAACTCAACCCCTCACCCTGAGAGCCTGGCCCATAACTCGAATCCTTATCCTGAGGAGCGCCGCAGGCGCGTCTCGAAGGATGGCCGGGCCACGTAACTCTGGATCATCGGCGCGCCGCTGTAGGTCTCCTATCCGCTCGTGGGCGGCCGTCCGCTAACCCGGCGGCTCGCCGTCGATCACTTCAAATCGCGCGAATTCGAACCCCGGCGCGACCGTGCAGCCGACCAGCGTCCAGGCGCCCAGCGATCGCGCCGCCTGCCAGGCGCCGGCGGGCACGATTCCTTGCGGCCGTTCGCCGGCGGCGAGATCCGCGCCGATCCGCTGCACGCTGCGCGCGCCGTTGTCCTCGATCATAAGCTCCAGCGGCGCGCCGGCGTAGAAATGCCAGCCTTCGGCCGCGTCTACCCGATGCCAGCGCGACGGGGCGCCGCCCGGCAGCAGGAAATAGATGGCGGTCGAGGCCGCGCGGCCGCCGGGCGCGGCGGGATCGCGAAAGGTCTCGCGATAGAAGCCGCCTTCGGGGTGGGGCGCGAGGTCGAGCAGCCGCACGATTTCCTCGACATCAATCGTCTCGATCCCGCCCCGTGTCATGCCCCGCCTCCCTGTCTGCACCCTTTTACCGCCGCGATCGCTCGGGTAAACTGGCGCCCATGCGGACTTTCGCCATCATTCCGGTCGCCGTCGTGGCGCTGCTTTCGGACCTGACCGCGCCTGCCCGCGCGTGGGAGGTCGTCAGCAACGGCCTGCCGACCTTTGCCGCCGCCGAATCCTTCAAGGCGGGCTCGGGCGGCGCGCTCGATCAGTCCGCGCCGCTGAAATTCGAATCCGTCAAGGGCTGGAACCCCGGCTACGACGTCCGCATGGGCAAATATCTGTTCGGCATGGAGCAGAAGACGGGCTTTGCGGCGGGCGGCGACATGCTGGGCCTCGCCTCGGGCTTTTCCTTCTCCGGCGCCAACATGAAGTTCGGCTACGACATGGGCGCCTTCAAGCCCTACATGTCGGCCGCCTTCGCCGAGACGCGGGGGCCGGCCTTCGGCGCCAACGTCTTCGCCGCGCCGCCGGACGCGGCCATGCCTTTCGCCTTTTCCGCGCAGGCGACCTCGGTCGGCGCGGGCTTCGACTATGCGATCACCGAAAACCTCTCTTTCGGCATGGCCGTCAACGCCACGCAGGTCACGGGCTGGCGCCGCTGAGCCGCTCGGCCCCGGTTTCATGGCGCGCCGGGCTTCCTTTGAAGCGGAACAGCCGGGATAATTGCGCGCAGTCAATGCGCCTGCCGCAAGCTTGGCGGATCGTGCCGGTTGCACGCGAACTTTGCGCGCCCAAGGGGGGGAATATGAGCCTTTTGCGTCCATTCTTCGCGGTTTGCGCGCTCGCCTGCATTGTCTTTTCCGGCGCGTGGTCCGCGTCCGCGCAGACCCAGACTCAAGTCCCGACCCCTGCGCCGAGCCAGGAGAGCCAGGCCCGTTTCGCCTTCGTCGTCGGCAATGACGCCTACGAGGGCGCGCCGCTCGCCACGGCCGCCAATGACGCGGCGCTCGTCGCGGACGCGCTGAAGGCCGCGAAATTCGACGTCATGGGCGCGCGCAATCTCGATCAGGACACGCTGCGCGCCTCCTATCGCGAATTCCTCGCCAAGGTGGCGGGCGCCGGCGCGAACGCGGTCAGCGTCGTCTATATCTCGGGCTACGGCATGCAGTTCGACGGCGAGAATTACATCGTGCCGCCCGGCGCGACGATCGCGCGCGACGCCGACATCAGCCTCAACGCCATCCGCCTGTCCGATCTCGTCCGTCCGCTGTCCGGCGCGCCCGGCCGCGGCCGCGTCGTCCTGCTCGATCTCGCCTACGACAGCCCCTTCGCCAAACAGGCGTCGGGCCTTGCGCCCGGTCTCGCGCTGGTCGAGCCGGAGGCGGGCACGATCGTCGGCTTCAACGCGGCGCCCGGAACCTGGGCCGCGCCGGGCAAGGAGCCCTACGGCCCCTATGCGCAGGCGCTGAGCGAAATGCTGCGCGAGCCGGGCCTGCCGCTCGAAGAGATTCTCGTCCGCGTCCGCACGCGCACGGCCGAATTGACCAAGGCCGCGCAGGTGCCGTGGAGCGCCGGCAGAATCGAGCCGCCGGTCGTCCTGCTCGAGCGCGCCGCCGACGCGCCGGCGCCGGCCGTCGCGCCCGACCAGATCGCCGCCGAGCGCGCCAAACCCGTCGACAAGATGCCGGAAGCGCTCGCCTATTCGGCGGTCATCGATCGCGACACCGTCAAGGGCTACGAGGACTTCGTCGCCGCCTACCCGAAGAGCCCCTACACGAAGAACGTGCGCGGCCTGCTCGCTGCGCGGCGCGAGGCGCGCACCTGGCGCCACACGCTCGACGTGAACACGCAGAACGCCTACTGGTCCTACCTCAAGCGCTATCCGCGCGGCCCGCACGCCGCCGATGCGCGCCGCCGGCTCGCCCGTTTGCAGGCGGCGCTGGAGCCGCCGCCGGCCTTCGACCCGATCGCCTATGACGATCCGCCGCCGCCGCCGCTCGAGGAGGCCTATTTCGAGGGGCCGGAGCCGGCCTTCTACGATCCGGGCGCGCCCCCGCTTGCGCCGTCCGTCTTCGTCGCCGCGCCGCCGCCGTGGTACCAGCCGCCCCCGCCGCCGGTCTTCGACGACGATTCCGACTTCTTCCTGCCGGAAATCGTGGCGGTCGTGACGGCGCCGGCCTGGATCGCGCCGCCGCCCTACGTCCTGCCGCCCCCGCTTCCGCTTGTGGTGGAGGTTCGTCCGCCGGGCTGGCGTCCCTTCTTCGCCTTTCCCGCGGCGCTGGCGGGGGGGTTCGCGGCGGGCCGCCTGTCCAACCGCTTCCTCGACAACCGCCGCCGGACCGGCGGGCCGCAGGGCGGTCCGCCGCGGCCGCCGGTGATTCCGGCGATTTCGGCGCTGCCCAGGAACATGAGCCTTCCGGCGGGCGTGCGGCCGGGCCAGCCCTTCGTTCGTCCCGCGGCGACGCCGGGCGGCCAGCAACTGACGCGTCCGGGCCAGCCGGGCCAGCCCGGCTTCGGCGCGGGTCAGGGCGGCCGCCCACATAATGCGCTGCCGAACCTGCCGGTCGGCCAGCCCGGCCAGCGGCCGGGACAGGTTGGCCAGCCGGGAACGCCAGGCGCGCCGCTGGTTCAACCGGGCCACGCCGGCCAGCCGATCGGCCGCCCGGGCCAGCCCGGCGGAACCGCGGCCGGCGCGCAGGGCGCAAAGCCGGGCCAGCCATCGGCCGTCGACAGGCGCCAGTTGATGATCCAGCAGCAACAGCAGCGCCAGCTCCAGAGGCAGCAGCAACAGCAGCAGCGCGCGCAGCAGCAGCAATTGCGCCAGCAGCAGATGCAGGAGCGGCGCGCCCGGCAGACGCAGCAGTTCCAGCAACGCGCGCAGCAGCAGCGCCAGATGCAGCAGCAGCGCATGCAGCAACAGCAACGCATGCAGCAACAGCAACGCATGCAGCAGCAGCGCGCGCAGCAGCAGCAACGCATGCAGCAGATGCAACAGCAGAGGGCGATGCAGCAACATCAGCAGCAGCAGATGATGCAGCAGCGCATGATGCAGCAGCGCCAGCAGCAGATGATGATGCAGCAGCGTCAACAACAGATGATCCAGCAACGCCAGCAGCAAATGATGCAGCAGCGCCAGCAGCTTCAGCGCCGCTGCCCGCCGGGCGTCCGCTGCTGACGCAGGGACGGTGGGTCGCCATGGCGGCCCGCCATAGCCAAATCGAAACGGCCCGCAAGAAGAATGGAAGTGAGGGCGGGCCGGATTTCTGCGAAAAACCCACGGGAACACGGCGCGTCCCCGCGCGCCGGCGCAAAAAGCCGCGTGGCGGGCTATAGCCTGCCGGAGACGGCGGCCGGCCGCCTCGCGCGGCCGGCGGCGAGGGAGAGGAACGCAGGATGATCATCGACTGCCACGGTCATTACACCACCGCGCCCAAGGCGCTGGAGGACTGGCGCAACCGTCAGATCGCCGCGCTCAACGACCCCTCCGCCATGCCGAAGGTCTCGGAGCTGAAGATCAGCGACGACGAATTGCGCGAGTCCATCGAGAAGAACCAGCTCCGCCAGATGAAGGAGCGCGGCTCGGACCTCACCATCTTCTCGCCGCGCGCCAGCTTCATGGCCCATCACATCGGCGACTTCCAGGTGTCCTCGACCTGGGCGGCCATCTGCAACGAGCTGATCCACCGCGTCGCGACGCTCCTGCCCGACAATTTCATCGGCGCGGCCATGCTGCCGCAGAGCCCCGGCGTCGATCCCGCCACCTGCATTCCCGAACTCGAGAAGTGCATGAAGGATTACGGCTTCGTCGGCATCAATCTCAATCCCGATCCCTCGGGCGGCCACTGGAAGAGCCCGCCGCTGACCGACCGCCACTGGTATCCGATCTACGAAAAGATGGTCGAATACGACATTCCCGCCATGATCCACGTCTCGACGAGCTGCAACGCCTGCTTCCACACCACCGGCGCGCACTACATCAACGCCGACACGACCGCGGTGATGCAGCTCATCCAGGGCGATCTCTTCAAGGATTTTCCCGCCCTGCGCTTCGTCATCCCGCACGGCGGCGGCGCTGCGCCTTACCACTGGGGCCGTTACCGCGGCCTCGCGCAGGAAATGAAGAAGCCGCTGCTGCGCGATCACCTGCTCAGGAACGTCTACTTCGACACGTGCGTCTACCATCAGCCCGGCATCGACCTGCTGGCGAAGGTGATCCCGGTCGACAACATCCTGTTCGCTTCCGAGATGATCGGCGCGGTGAAGGGGATCGATCCCGAGACCGGCTTCAATTACGACGACACCAAGCGCTACATCGAGGCGACGCAAAATCTCTCGCCCGAGGATCGCCACAAGGTCTACGAGGGCAATGCGCGAAAGGTCTATCCGCGGCTGGACAAGGCGCTGAAGGCGCGGGGGCGCTAAGCTTCCACGCATGTCCTCCCCGCGAAAGCGGGGATCCAGCGGCCGATTCCCAGGCGCCGGAGCTGGATTCCCGCTTTCGCGGGAATGACAGGGGGCTGAAGCTGGAACCGCCGTTGAACCGCAGCATATGATCCCGGCAGGGAAGGAAATCCGATGTCCAAGCCCACGACAGGGCCGTTCGAAAAGACGAAAGGCTGGCTCGACTGGTTCGACGGCCCGTCGAAGCCGCGTTTCGTTCTGCCGGCCGGCGCGGTCGACGCGCATTGCCACGTCTTCGGACCGGGCGCGGAATTCCCCTATGCCCCCGAGCGCAAATACACGCCTTGCGACGCTTCCAAGGCGCAGCTCTTCGCGCTGCGCGATCATCTGGGCTTTTCGCGCAACGTGATCGTGCAGGCGACCTGCCACGGCGCCGACAATCGCGCGATGGCCGACGCCTGCCGGTCGAGCGGCGGCAAAGCGCGCGGCGTCGCCACCGTGAAGCGTGGCGTGAGCGACGCCGACCTGCAGGATCTGCATGACGCCGGCGTGCGCGGCGTGCGCTTCAACTTCGTCAAGCGCCTCGTCGACTTCACGCCCAAGGACGAGCTGATGGAGATCGCCGGGCGGATCGCGAAGCTCGGCTGGCATGTCGTCATCTATTTCGAGGCGGTCGACCTGCCCGAGCTCTGGGACTTCTTTACCGCGCTGCCGACGACGGTCGTCGTCGACCACATGGGCCGTCCCGACGTGACGAAGCCGATCGACGGGCCGGAGTTTTCGCTGTTCCGCAAGTTCATGCGCGAGCATCAAAACGTCTGGAGCAAGGTGTCGTGCCCCGAGCGTCTGTCGGTCGCCGGCCCACCTGCACTGAACGGCGAGCAGAACGCCTATGCGGACGTCGTTCCCTTCGCGCGAAAAATCGTGGAGGAATTTCCCGATCGCGTGCTCTGGGGCACGGACTGGCCGCACCCCAACCTCAAGGGGCACATGCCCGACGACGGCCTGCTGGTCGATTTCATTCCGCATATCGCGGTCACGCAGGACTTGCAGCGCAAGCTGCTGGTCGACAATCCCATGCGCCTCTATTGGCCGGATGAATGGAGGAAATGATGTCACTGGACAAGGAATTCAACGAAATTCCCGGAACGATCGTTTTCGACGCGGAGCAGTCGCGCAAGGGCTACTGGCTCAATCAGTTCTGCATGTCGCTGATGAAGGCCGCCAACCGTGAGCGCTTCAAGGCGAACGAGCGCGCCTATCTCGACGAATGGAAGATGACGGAAGACCAGAAGCAGGCGGTGATGGCGCGCGACCTCAACCGCATGATGGCGCTCGGCGGCAATATCTACTTCCTCTCCAAGATCGGCGCCACTGACGGCAAGAGCTTCCAGCAGATGGCGGGCTCGATGACCGGCATGAGCGAGGAAGCCTATCGCGACATGATGATCGGCGGCGGCCGCTCCATCGACGGCAACCGCAAGATCGGCGAACACGGCGACGCGCAGCGTCCAGCCTCGTCGGAAAGCAAGGACAAGTAAGATGGCCCGCATCACCGCTTCGGTTTATTCCTCGCACATTCCCGCCGTCGGCGCGGCCTTCGACCTCGGCAAGACGCACGAGCCTTACTGGCAGAAAGTGTTTTCCGGCTACGACTTCTCCAAGCAATGGGAGAAGGAGCAGAAGCCGGACGTTGTCTTTCTCGTTTACAACGATCACGCGACCGCCTTCAGCCTGTCGATGATCCCGACCTTCGCCATCATGACCGGGCCGGAATTCATGCCCGCCGACGAAGGCTACGGCGCGCGTCCCGTGCCGCCGGTGATCGGCCATCCCGAGCTCGCCTCGCATATCGCCTCGGAAGTCATCCAGAAGGATTTCGATCTCACCATCGTCAACGAGATCGATGTCGATCACGGTCTGACCGTGCCGATGACCTGCATGTTCGGCAAGGTCGACGCCTGGCCGTGCAAGGTCATTCCCTTCGCCGTCAACGTCGTGCAGCACCCCGTGCCGTCGGGCGCGCGCTGCTTCGCGCTCGGCCAGGCCATTCGTGCGGCGATCGAGAGCTATCCGGAAGATCTCAACGTGCAGGTGTGGGGCACCGGCGGCATGAGCCACCAGTTGCAGGGCCCGCGCGCCGGTCTCATCAACCGCGACTGGGACAATGAATTCCTCGACCGTCTGATCGACGATCCCGCCGGCCTCTCGAAAATGCCGAACATCGACTATGTGCGCGAGGCCGGCAGCGAGGGCATCGAACTGGTGATGTGGCTGATCGCGCGCGGCGCCATGGCCGACACGCGCGGCGGCCCGAAGCCCAGGGTCGCGCACCGCTTCTACCACGTGCCGGCGTCCAACACGGCGGTCGGGCATTTGATTCTCGAGAACGTTTGATTCTCGAGAACGTTTGAACGTCTGGCGCGGCGCCCTGAAAGGCGGCGCCGCGTCCTTCCGCTGAAGGCCCGCCGATGGACGCCGTCACGACGCCCGAAAAACGAAACGGCGTTCTCGACACGCTGTCGAAATTGTGGGTGCAGGTTCTCATCGCCATGGCGGCGGGCGTCGTCATCGGCCATGTCTGGCCCGATCTCGGTGTAAAGCTGCAACCCCTCGGCGACGCCTTCATCAAGGCGATCCGCATGATGATCGCGCCGATCATCTTCTGCACGGTGGTGCATGGCGTGGCGCGCATGGCCGACATGGCCCGCGTCGGCCGCGTGGCGCTGAAGGCGCTCGTCTATTTCGAGGTCGTGACGACGATCGCGCTGGTCATCGGCCTGATCGCCGTCAATCTCCTGCGGCCGGGCGAAGGCATGAACGTCGACCTCGCCCATGTCGATACGGCGCTCGTCAAGGGCTATATTGCGCAAAGCAAGGGGCAGGATCTGACGACCTTCCTCATGCAGATCATCCCCAATTCCTTCCTCGGCGCCTTCACCGACGGCAATGTGCTGCAGGTGCTCTTCATCGCCGTCCTCTGCGGCTTCGCGCTCGCGCAACTGGGCGAGCGCGGCGCGCCCGTCGCGGCCATGATCGATCATGTCGCGCAGATGCTGTTCAAGATCGTCGGCTTCGTCATGTGGGCGGCGCCGCTCGGCGCGCTCGGCGCCATCGCCTTCACGGTCGGCAAGTTCGGCGCGGGCTCGCTCCTGTCGCTCGGCCGCCTGCTGGTCGACTTCTACATCGCCTGCATCTTCTTCATCGTCGTGGTCCTCGGCCTGATCGCCCGCATGGCCGGCTTCAGCCTGTGGAAGCTCGTCCGCTACATCCGCGAGGAATTGCTGATCGTGCTCGCCACCACCTCGTCGGAGACGGTGCTGCCGCGCATGATCGTCAAGATGGAGGAAGCCGGCTGCGAGGAGGGCGTCGTCGGCCTCGTCATCCCCACCGGCTATTCCTTCAATCTGGACGGCACCTGCCTTTATCTGGTCTTCGCCGCCGTCTTTCTCGCCCAGGCCACCAACACGCCCATGAGTCTGGGCCAGCAGATCGGCCTTCTGCTCGTTCTTCTTCTCACGTCGAAGGGCGCGGCGGGCATCGCGGGAGCGGCCTTCGTGGTTCTGGCCGCGACCATCGCCTCGTCGGGAACGATTCCGGTCGAAAGCGTCGCGATCATTCTCGGCGTTCACCGCCTGATGTCGGAAGGGCTCACCCCCACCAACCTCATCGGCAATGCGGTGGCCACCATCGTCGTCGCCAAATGGGAGAATGCGCTCGACGAGGACAAGCTCGCCGCGACGCTGAACGCATGAGCGACCGGCGGCTGCGGCATGGCCGAAACGCCGCGTTCGCGCTAAATCTGCCGTCATGAGTTCCGAAACGCGGGCCGATTTCAGTCGCCCGGAAATCCTCTCCATCCTCGTCGGTCTGATGCTCGCCATGCTGCTGGGCGCGCTGGACCAGACCATCGTCGCCACCGCCATGCCGACGATCGGCCGCGAGCTCGGCGACATCGAGCAATTGCCCTGGGTCGTCACGGCCTATCTGCTCGCCTCGGTCGCCGTCACGCCGCTCTACGGCAAGCTCGCCGATATCCACGGCCGGCGCGTCGTGCTGTTGTCGGCCATCGCCATCTTCGTCGTCGGCTCCGTCGCCTGCGCGCTTTCGCCCTCGGTGCCGATCCTCGCGCTGGCGCGCGGCCTGCAGGGCGCGGGCGGCGGCGGCCTCATCTCGCTGTCGCAGACCATCATCGCCGACATCGTCTCGCCGCGCGAACGCGGCCGCTATCAGGTTCATATCGCCAGCGTCTTCGCGACTTCGAGCCTGGCCGGCCCCGCGCTCGGCGGCCTGCTCGCCGATCACGTTCACTGGTCGGCGATCTTCTGGATCAACATTCCGCTCGGGCTCGTGGCTTTCTTCATCACCAGCGACCGCCTGCGCCGCCTGCCGCGCGTCGGCCGCCCGCACAAGCTCGACATCGCCGGCGCGCTGATGCTCGTCTTCGCGACCACGCCTTTCCTGCTGGCGCTGAGCTGGGGCGGCGTGAAATTTCCGTGGGCGTCGACCGTCGTCCTTGGCCTATTTCTCGTGGCGATCGTGTTCACGCTCGCTTTCGTCTGGCGCACGCGCACGGCGGAGGAGCCGCTCATTCCCGCGACCGTGCTTGGCGACCAGGTGGTCAAGACCGCGACGATGGCGGCGGGCCTCGCCATGGGCGTCTTCATCGGCCTGTCCATCGTCATGCCCGTCTATCTCGAAGGCGTCGTCGGCCTCACCGCGTCCATGTCGGGCCTCGCGCTCATTCCGCTGATGATCGGCACGGTCATCGGCGCGACCACGGCCGGCCGGTCGATGGCGAGATCGACGAACTACAAGCGCCTGCCGCTCGCCGGCATGGCGGTCGCGCTCGTCGCCTGCGCGATCATCGCCTGGCGCCCGCGCGGCCTGCCTCTGCCCGTCCTCGAAGCGCTGCTGCTGATCCTGACCGTCGGCCTCGGAACGGTGCTGCCGACCGCGACCGTCTCCATCCAGAACGCGGTCGCGCGCAGCGAGCTCGGCGCGGCGACGGCGGCGAGCAATTTCTTCCGGCAGATCGGCAGCGCGCTGGTCGCCGCCGTCTTCGGCGCCATCGTCTTCGGCGGCTCCGGCGTCGCGCGCGAGGTGACGCAATCCGAGCACGCTGCGCTCGATCCCGCCAGCATCGAGGCGCTCGCGCAGGCCTTCCGCCACGTCTACATCGGCGCCTGCATTCTCATCGTCGTCGCCATGGTCTTTTTCGCGGCGATGGAGATGCGGCCCCTGCGCAGCGGCGCCGAGCCGCCGGCGGAATCGGGCCACTAGCTCCGAGCGGTTTCCACCAGCGCGACCACGGAACGCGCGCCGACGCGCAGGCGATCGCCCTCGATCGCCTGCCGTCCGACGAAACAGGCGCTGCTGTCGATCGCGAGCGACCAATGCATGCCGGCGCGGGCGGCGGGCAATGTCGTCTCGACGGCGGCCGCGCCGCGGTTGAACGCCATGTGCAGACGGGGGCCGTCCTGCTGCGCCGGCGCGCGCGTCAGCGCGATGAAATCCGCGTTCGCCCAATCGTGGTCGCCCATCGCGGAACCGTCCGCGCGCAGCCATCGGACGTCGGGGCAGGGCGCGCCGTTCTCCGCGTGCCCCGTGAGAAAGCGGTTCTCGGTCAGCAGCGCGCTGTCCGCGCGAAACCGCGCGAGGCCCGCGACGAAATCGGCAAGCGCGCTGTCTTCATTCGCCCAGTCGAGCCAGGTCGTGTCGTTGTCCTGCGCATAGGCGTTGTTGTTGCCGCCCTGCGTGCGGCCGCATTCGTCGCCGGCCGTCAGCATCGGCGTCCCGAGCGAAAGGAACAGGGTTGCGAGCAGCGCGCGCGCATCGGTTTTCCGGCGCGCGATGACCTCTGCACTGTCCGTCCCGCCCTCCGCGCCGCCGTTCCAGCAGATTTCGCTGGCATTGCCGTCGCGATTGTCCTCGCCGTTCGCATGGTTGCGCTTGCCCGAATAGGAGATCAGATCGCGCAGCGTGAAACCGTCGTGCGCGGCGATGAAATTGACGCTGGCGCGCGGGCCGCGTTCCTCGCGCTGAAACAGATCGGCCGAGCCCGCGAGCCGCGTCGCGAAAGCCCCAGCGGCGTGCGCGTCGCCGCGCCAGAACCGGCGCACATCGTCGCGATAGCAATCGTTCCATTCGAGCCAGCCGGGCGGAAAGCGGCCGAGCTGATAGCCGCCCGGCCCGATATCCCAGGGCTCGGCGATCAGCAGCCGGCCGCGCAGGACGGGATCGGTTTCGATAGCCGCGAGCAGCGGCGCGCGCGGATCGAAGCCATCGGGCCGGCGCGCCAGCGAGGTCGCGAGATCAAAGCGAAAGCCCTCGACGCCGGCCTCCAGCACGAAGCGGCGCAGCGCCTCGACGATCAGCGCGACGACGGCGGGCTGCGTGCAATCGAGCGAATTGCCGCATCCGGCGTCGTTGATGAGGCGGCCGTCCGCCCCGTGGCGATAGTAGAGCGCATTGTCGAGGCCACGCAGCGACAGCGTCGGTCCGTCTTCGTCGCTTTCGCCGCTGTGATTGTAGACGACGTCGAGAATGGTTCCGACGCCGGCCGCGCGCAGCGCCGCGACGGCCTCGCGCAGGTCGGCCATGCCGCCCGGCGCAAGGCGCGGGTCGAGCGCCCCGAAAACCACGGGATTGTAACCCCAGGCGTTCGTCAGCCCCAGCGGCGGCAGATGTCGCTCGTCGATCCATGCGGCGACCGGCATGAGTTCGACATGCGTCACGCCGAGCCGCGTGAAGCGCTCGACGACATGGGGCAGGGCGAGCGCGGCGATCGTGCCGCGCAGATGTTCGGGCGCGAGAGGATCGCGCATCGTATGCGCCTTGACGCAGACCTCGTAGATCAGGCCAGGCGATTTGGGCGGGAGGTGTCGCGAAGCGCCCCGGGCTTTCTCCCTCCCCCTTGCGGGGAGGGCAGGGGTGGGGGTAGCCGGTGGAACAATCTCGCGAGATGCAGCCCGGTCGGCCCCCACCCCCGGCCCCTCCCCGCAAGGGGGAGGGGGGGAACATTCGGCGTTGGAGAGGATTTGTTCGGCGACCGCCTTCGGAACGAGCCGCGCCGTATCGACGGCCTTTTCACGCGGCAACGTGAGGGCCGCGTCGAAGACGAAGGGCCGGTCGAGTTTTCGCGCATAGGGATCGACCAGCAATTTGGCCGGATCGAACCTGTGGCCCGCATGCGGGTCCCATGGACCCTCGGCGCGCAAACCGTATTTCTGACCTGCGCGAAAGCCGGGCAGAAATCCGTAATGCAGGTCGCCCTCGCGTTCGCCGAGCGCGATGCGCGCGACCTCGGCGTCGGAATCGTCGAACAGGCAGACGAAAATGCGTTCGGCGTGGCGAGAGGCCACGCCGATCATCGCGCCGTCGTCCGTCAGCCGGAGGCCCGGACCGTCGGGACGCGGGCCGCGCTCATCCATGCGTGCGGGTGTGCGGCACTTTCCAGATCTCCTCGGCGTATTCGCGGATCGTGCGATCCGAGGAGAACCACCCCATGCGCGCCGTGTTGAGCATGCACATGCGCCGCCAGCGGGTCCGGTCGCGCCACATCTCGTCCATGCGGCGCTGCGCGTCCCAGTAGGAGGCGAAGTCGGGCGTCACCATGAAATAGTCGCTGTCCCACAGCGAGGCGCAGAGGCCCGCGTAGCGGTTGCGGTCCTCCGGCGAATAATCGCCGGCCGCGACCGATTCGAGCGCGCGCTTGAGCTGCGGATTGGCGCCGATGACATAGGCCGGATGATGGCCGGCGC
This sequence comes from Rhodoblastus sp., assembly GCA_036796555.1. Lineage (GTDB taxonomy): Bacteria > Pseudomonadota > Alphaproteobacteria > Rhizobiales > Beijerinckiaceae > JAJXWB01. The sequence goes on from DAIRCS010000046.1 coordinate 21,007, forward strand.
GGCGCGTCTCCTCGACCTGCTGCGCCGTCATGCCGAAGATCACGATATTCTCGTCGCCGACATGCTCCTTGATCTCGACGTTCGCGCCGTCGAGCGTGCCGATCGTCACCGCGCCGTTGAGCGCGAATTTCATGTTGCCGGTGCCGGACGCTTCCATGCCGGCGGTCGAGATCTGTTCGGAGACGTCCGCCGCCGGCACGATCATTTCGGCCAGGCTCACGTTGAAGTTCGGCATGAACACGACCTTGAGCAGGCCGCGCGTCGCCGGATCGTCGTTGACGCGCCGCGCGACGTCGTTGATCAGGCGAATGATCGACTTCGCCTGCACATAGCTCGCCGCCGCCTTGCCCGCGAACAGCTTTACGCGCGGGGTCCAGTCGCGGTGCGGCTCGGCGCGGATGGCGTCGTAGAGCGCGATCGTCTCGAGAATGTTGAGGAGCTGGCGCTTGTATTCGTGGATGCGCTTGACGTGCACGTCGAACACGGCCGAGGGATCGATGCGCACGCCGCTCTGCTCGTTGATGTGTTCGGCGAGCGTCTCCTTGTTCGCGCGCTTGATGGCGGCGAACCGCTCCTGCGCGGACGAATCGTCCACGTAGCGCTCGAAATCACGGATGCGCTCGATGTCGTCGACGACGCCCGCGCCCACCGTCTCGCGCAGCAGCTCCGTCAGCGCCGGGTTGGAATTGATCAGCCAGCGCCGCGGCGTGATGCCGTTCGTCTTGTTGACGATGCGCCCGGGCAGGACCTTGTTGAGATCGTGGAAAACCGTCTCCTTCATCAGATCCGTATGCAGCGCGGAGACGCCGTTGATCATGTGCGAGCCGACGAAGGCGAGATTGCCCATGCGCACGCGCTTGCCGCCCTCCTCGCCGATCAGCGAAACGGAGCGCAGCATCGCGTCGTTCGCGCCGGCGGCCTTGGCCTCGCCGAGGAAGCGCATGTTGATGGCGTAGATGATCTGCAGATGGCGCGGCAGCAGCCGGCCCATCAG
>DAIRCS010000047.1:0-21877 GCA_036796555.1 Rhodoblastus sp.
GCCATTATCCGGGCTTCAAGGTCTGGCAGGGCGCCCAGACCGACATCGACCGCGTGCTCTCGATCTGGCGCGGCTGCTTCACCGCCTACAAGGGACCGTTCCTGTTCGGCGAGACGCCCTCGCTCGCCGACGCCATGTATGCGCCGGTCTGCTCGCGCTTCAAGACCTACGACGTCAGGCTCGACGCCCAATGCGCCGCCTACCGGGACATGATCCTGGAGCGCAAATCCATGCAGGAATGGATCGCCGCGGCCATGGAAGAGCCGGACGAGCTGGAAGAGCTGGACGTGGAGTTCTGAGGACAGTCGGTATGCCTCCGCCCTCTTTCGGTCCGCTTATTTCTTTTGCCGTGGTTCGCCAATTTCTGGTATTAGCTGATTCTCGTCTCCAAAGTCGATCAAATACCTCCTGTCGAGATCATCCAATTTAGTATTTTTAATGAGGAAGATACGAACGCCGAACTTATCAGAAATGTCTTTTTCAATTTTATTCCAGTTATCTTTGTCGCAATACGAGTCTCCCGTGTCGCAAATTGATGCTCTTGGTTCATGATGGATCGATGCGCCAACTGGATGCCAGTCGGTAGTAATTCTGCTTATGTAGGATTTTTTTTGACTATTTTCTTTACTATTATCACATCTGAATTTATGAGAAATGCGACAATATTTTTTATAATTACTTCCCCATGCCTCAAATGCATATGTTCCCCTTCCTGTGTTTGGCGCTTCTCGATCTGGGGAAGGGGTGAGATCATCGATTTCTGACTGTGAAAAATATTGATTATCTATCAATTTATTTTTTATCTCTGGATGGGTGTCTTCAACAGATTTGATAATTTGCATAAGTCCGCGTGCATTTGCGGGATATATTCGATCTGTCACCGGAAAAATAATACCAGATACTCGAAAATTGTTAATCGCAGGTACTTGCGATCCTGATTTACGTAGAGCCTCCCCGACTGGGTAGCCCTTCAGTTCATCGTACGGCGCGACAAACGTGTACTCGACCTCTTCTGGCCCAAGAGATTTCAGCTTACCGATTGCCAGGGAATTTTTTTGCGCATCTTTAGTGGGGTCGTAGGCGATCAGCCGGATTAGCCACTCAACACGGTCATTCCTTTTCAATCGATCAAGTGATGTCTGCGCCGGTAAGACCTCAATTTGGGGTCTTCGCAGAAGTGCTAGACCTGGCCCGCTGGCAGCAAAAAGCACCCCGCAAACGAGGCTCCCGATTGCAGTCCACTTTAACCAATTCGACGTGCTTTCTGGCTTCGCAACAATAAGTTTTGATATCGCGCCAATGCCGACAAGCAGCAATGCAAAGCCCAATGCGGTTAGAACCGCCGAGTCTGTACTGCGTCCAATCAGATCGACGAATTGTGTGACCGCTGATATGAAGCTCGAAGGGTCGAAAATATCAGCTCTAATCATTGCCCCCTCCAAAATATGCACGCACTTTCGCTTTAATAAGTCGATACTAAGTTCTTTCGTCACAGTTGCAAGGAGATCACCACCCCGCCGCCGCCGTCCCCCGCTGCCGGCTGTCCGACGCCCCCATCATCAGCCCGTCCAGAATCTGGATCGTCGCCACAGACCCCAGCGTCCCGCCGACGACCACGTTCTGCCCCTTGTCGCGCAACAACCGGATTGTATCGAGCGACAGGCCGCGCTCGACCCGCAATTCGTCGGGCAGCCATTGATGGTGGAAGCGCGGGGCCTGCATGGCTTCGGCGGCGTTCATGCCGTGGTCGATCATGTTCGAAATCTGCTCCAGCACGGTCGTGATGATGCGCGGGCCGCCCGGCGAGCCCGTCACGATCTCCGGCCTGCCGTCCTTCAGCACGATCGTCGGCGTCATCGAGGACAGCGGCCGCTTGCGCGGCCCCGGCGCATTGGCGGCCCCGCCCGTCAGCCCGAAGGCGTTGGGCGCGCCGGGCTTGGCGGCGAAATCGTCGAGTTCGTTGTTGAGCAGCACGCCCGCGCCGTCCGCCACCAGTCCGAGCCCGTAGGAAAAGTTGAGCGTATAGGTGTTGGCCACCGCATTGCCCTCCCGGTCCACGACCGAGAAATGCGTGGTCTGGTCGCCTTCGTAGGGCGTGGGATCGACGTGCTTGATCTCGGCCGACGGCCGGGCGCGCGCGGTCGAGATTTCCGCCGCCAGTTTCGCCGCATATGCCTTCGACAGCAGGCCTGACAGTGGGATTTTCACAAAATCCGGATCGGCCAGCCATTCCGCGCGGTCGGCGAAGGCGAGCTTCATCGCTTCCGTCATCACATGGATGGTGGCCGCCGTCTGCGGCCCGCTTTCCGAAATCGGGAAATGTTCGAGAATGTTCAGAAGCTCGATCAGGTGCACGCCGCCAGAGGAGGGCGGCGGCATGGAGACGATCTCGTGTCCGCGATAGGTTCCGCGCACGACCGGCCGCTCGACCGGCGCATAGGTCCGCATGTCCTCCGCCGTCATCAGCCCGCCGGCGCCGCGCACGGCGGCGACGATCCTGTCCGCGGTCTCGCCTTCGTAGAAGGCGCGCGGCCCGCCGGCCGCGATCTGCTCCAGCGTCGCCGCCAGGTCCGCCTGCGTCAGCCTCTCGCCCGGCTCCAGCGTGTTTCCGTCCGGCTTGAAGAAGATCGCCCGGCTCGACGGCCAGCGCCCGAGTCGGCGCGCCGCCTGCGGCAGGGAATCGGCGAGGTCGTCCTCGACCGGGACGCCCTCGCGCGCCAGCCGGATCGCCGACGCCAAGAGATCGGCGAGCGAAAACTTGCCTGAGCCCCATTTTTCGCGTGCATGAGCCAGCCCGGCCACCGTGCCGGGAACGCCGACGCCGAGCCCGCTGTCGCGCGATTTTTTCGGGTCGGCCGCGCCTGTAGCGTCGAGAAATGCGTTCGCCGTCGTCGCAGCCGGCGCCGTTTCGCGATAATCGAGCGCGACGTCGCGGTTTTCCTTCGCCAGATGCACGACCATGAAGCCGCCCCCGCCGAGATTTCCCGCGCGCGGCAGCGTCACGGCGAGCGCAAATCCCGTCGCCACCGCCGCGTCCACGGCGTTGCCGCCCTGTTTCAGGATATCGAGCCCGATCTGCGCGGCGATCTTCTCCTGGGCCACGACCATGCCGTTGCGCGCCAGGACCGGCAGGTTGCGCGCGGTCCCCGCGATGATCGGCGGGCCGCCGTCGGCGCGGGCGGGCGGCGCGCCGGCGAGAACGCCGAGAAAAATAGTAGCGGCCGCAGCGACATGCCCGATTTCGGCCCACCGCGTTTGCAAATTCTTTGTCACTCGCTGGCATCCTGCGCGGTCACGGATTCGGAATGCTACACGCAGCACACGCAAATGGCGCGGATCATGAGCGCGCCTGACGATCTTCTCGCGGCCGCCTTGGCCGCGCGCGCCCATGCGCACGCGCCCTATTCCGGCTTTGCGGTCGGGGCCGCGGTGCGCGGCGCGTCGGGACGGGTCTACGCCGGCTGCAATGTCGAGAACGCCGCCTATCCGGAAGGCCTCTGCGCGGAGGCCGTCGCCATCGGCGCCTGCGTGGCGGCCGGCGAAACGAAAATCGTCGAGGCGCTCGTCGTCGCCGATTCGGCCGCGCCGACGACCCCCTGCGGCGCCTGCCGCCAGCGTCTGCGCGAATTCGCCGCCGACGAGGCGCCGATCCATGCGGTCGGCGCCAACGGCGTCGCCGCCGTCTATCCGCTCGGCTCGCTGCTGCCGCATTCGTTCGGCCCGAGCCATTTCCTCCCCCGGAGCCGGGAATCATCGACATGACCGAAGTCGTCGAGCAGGCCGTGGAAATCATCAATTCGCGCGACGTTCTCTCCGTGGACGCGGCCATCGTGCTCGGCGCGGGCCTCGGCTCCGTGGCCGACCAGCTCGATGACGCCATCGTCATTCCCTACGCGGACCTGCCGGGTTTCCCGGAGGGGCTCGTCGAGCCCGACGGCGCGCTCGTCGTCGCAAGCCACGACGGCATGAACATCGCCTACATGCGGGGCCGTTCCGAGTTCCACGAGACCGGGGACGCCGCCTCGATGGCCGCGCCGCTCGAGACGCTCGCCATGCTCGGCGCCACCAATTTCATTCTCACGAGCGGCGTCGGCTCGGTGCGCGGCGACATGCACCCCGGCAATCTCGTGCTCATCACCGATCACATCAATTTCGGCGGCATCAATCCGCTGATCGGCATGTCCTCCGACGGCGGCCTCATCAGCCTCACCGAGGCCTACGATCCGAAACTGTTCCGCCGCCTCAAGCGCGCGACGCTGCATTGCGGCGTGCAGACGCATGAAGGCGTGATGATGTGGTTCTCCGGGCCGACCTTCGAGACGCCGGCGGAAATCAGGGTGGCGCGCATGCTCGGCGCGGATGTGGTGACGACGTCCATCGCGCCGGAAGTCATTCTCGCCCGCCGCCTCGGCGTCAACGTCGCCGCTATCGGCGCGGTCACCTATTACGGCGCCGGTTTCCAGGGCGGCGCGCCGAGCCACGACCAGTCGCTCAAGCAGGCCCATGCCGCCGCGATCGGCATGAGGCGCCTGCTGCGCGCCTTCCCGAAGACGCGCGAATTGACGCCGGCCTGATGGCCGACAGGCTCGCGCCCGAGATCATCCGCGCCAAGCGCGACGGACGCGCGCTCGACCGCGCCGATATCGATTTCTTCGTCCGGGGCCTGGTGTCCGGCGTCGTCGGCGCGGAGCAGGCGGCCGCCTTCGCCATGGCGGTCTTCTTCCGCGGCATGGACGCGCGCGAATGCGCCGATCTCACCGCCGCCATGACCGCGTCCGGAACGCGGCTCGACTGGAGGCCGCTCGATCTCGGCGGCCCCGTGCTGGACAAGCATTCGACCGGCGGCGTCGGCGATGTCGTCAGCCTCATGCTCGCGCCGATGGTTGCGGCCTGCGGCGGCTACGTGCCGATGATCGCCGGCCGCGGCCTCGGGCATACCGGCGGGACGGTCGACAAGCTCGAATCCATTCCCGGCTATCGCGCGTCGCCCGATCTGACGGCGATGCAGCGCGTGGTGCGCGACGCCGGCTGCGCCATTGTCGGCCAGTCCGACGATCTCGCGCCGGCCGATCGTCGTCTCTACGCAATCCGCGACGTGACCGCGACGGTCGAATCCATTCCGCTCATCACCGCTTCCATCCTGTCGAAGAAACTCGCCGCCGGCCTCGACGCGCTCGTCATGGACGTGAAGACCGGCGCCGGCGCCTTCATGGTTGCGCGCGAGCAGTCCCGCGCGCTGGCGCAATCGCTCGTCTCGACCGGAAACGCGGCGGCCCTGCCGACGCGCGCGCTCATCACCGACATGAGCGAACCGCTCGCGCCTTGCGCGGGCAATGCGATCGAGGTCGCCTGCGCCGTCGACTACTTGACCGGCGCGCGCCGTCCGACGCGTCTGCACGAGGTCGTGCTCGCGCTCGGCGCGGAAATGCTGACGCTCGGCGATCTCGCGTCCTCGCGCGAGGAGGCGCGTGAAAAACTCGAGCGTGCATTGGCGAGCGGCGCCGCAGCCGAGCGCTTCGCGCGCATGGTCGCGGGGCTCGGCGGCCCCGCAGATCTTGTGGAAGCCCCCGGACGCCATCTCGCGCAGGCGCCGGCGGTCGTCGAAGCGCGCGCGGAGCGGCCCGGCTTCGTCACGGCGATCGACGTCCGCGCGCTGGGCCTCGCCGTCGTCGGGCTCGGCGGCGGGCGTCGGCGCGCGGGCGAACATATCGATCCGGCCGTGGGATTGTCCGAGATCGCGCCGCTCGGCGCCGATGTCGCGGGGCGGCCGATCGCGCGCATTCATGCGCGCGACGAAGCGGCCGCAACGGCGGCTGTCGAGATCGTGCGGCGCGCCTTTACGATCGGCGAGCGCGCGCCGGCCGTCCAACCCGCGATTGTCGAGCAGGTGGCCTGACCCGGCCTATTCGCCGATGATCTTCACCAGCGCGCGCTTGCGCCGGCCGCCGTCGAACTCGCCGTAGAAGATTTGCTCCCACGGGCCGAAATCGAGTCGTCCCCTGGTGATCGCCACCACGACTTCGCGGCCCATGACCTGCCGCTTCATATGCGCGTCGGCATTGTCCTCGCCGGTGCGGTTGTGGCGATAGCCGGACACCGGCTCGTGCGGCGCGAGCTTTTCCAGCCAGGCGTCGTAGTCGGCATGCAGGCCGCTTTCGTCGTCGTTGATGAAGACGGAAGCCGTGATGTGCATGGCGTTGACGAGCGCAAGGCCCTCCTGCACGCCGCTCTCGCGCAGCGCCGCCTCGACCTGCGGCGTTATGTTGACGAAGGCGCGCCGGCCCGGCGTCTCGAACCACAATTCCTTGCGATAGGATTTCATGGGCGTCTCCGCGTCAGGCGATGTGCGAAAGTCGCTTGATCGCCGTGATCGCGCCGAAGGAATTGCGCGCGATCCGATCGCGCGCGCCTTTCAGCGCTTCGCTCGCGACGAGCATATGGTGGCCGTTGGCGTGCAGCAGCGTCTCGGCGTCGCGCATGATTCCGACATGGCCCTTCCAGAAGATCAGGTCGCCGCGCCGCAGATGGCCGAGATCGTCCGTCACCGGCAGCGGCTCGCCGAGCGCTTTCGCCTGCATGTCCGTGTCGCGCGGCGCGGCGATCCCGCAGGCGGCGAGCGACGCCTGCGCCAGCCCCGAGCAATCGACGCCGGCGGGCGTCTTGCCGCCCCACAGATAAGGCGCGCCGATCATGCTTTCGGCGACCGCGACGAAATCGACCTCGTGCGTGTCGACCGCCGAGAGGTGACGCGCGAAAACGAAACCGCCGCGCGAAAGACGCGCGAAATCGCCCGATATTTCAACGACGGCGACCTGCGCGCCGAACGGCAGGGTCTCGATGATTGGCGTCTTCATGTTCGCGGCGGGATAGACAAAAGTCGCGCGCGTCGTCACGCGGTGCGTCGGCGCGACGATATGCGCGGAGAGAGCGGCCTCCGAAAGGTAGCCGACGTAGGAATCGCCGGCGAGCTGAACCCAGGCCCAGCCTTCCTCGCGCTCGTAGACCGTCACGATCTCGCCCGCGAGCGCCTGGGTGTCGAGACTGGCCTCCGGCGACGGCGCGCTCTTGAGATCGGCGACCGGAGCGACGACCTGCACGCGCACGCCCTCCACGAAACGCGCCGCCTCGACCTGGCCCTTCAGGTGAACGGCGGCGAGATCGGGCCGCGCCGGCGTCAGACGCTTGTCGAAAATCACGATGCGAGTCCCTTCGCCTTGTCCACCACGAGGTCGCCGAGCTGTTCGACGAACAGCGCGCCCTTGACCGTCCGCTGCACGATCACGTTGCGGCGGTCGGCCTCGTCGCGCCGCCGCGTGACGAGCTCCAGCGCGCCGAGCGAATCGAGCGCGCGCGTCACCACCGGCTTGGTCACGTCGAGCCGCGCCGCGATGCCGCGAACGGTGTGCGGTGGCTTTTCGAGATAGATGGTGAGCAGGACCGACAATTGCCGGAAGGTGAAATCCGGGTGGTCGCGCGGCCCCTTCTCGCGCACCACGTCGAGCGCGATATCGGACAACAGGCGCAGCGCCTGCTGCGGAGAAAGGACGATGGACATGATCGCGCTCCGTCTCCGCAGATTATTTCGCAGGCGTATTAAATTCCCGTTCCCTGCTCAGTCAGCGCCGACGCGGCGCCGGAGAAGTTCGAAAACGAGCCGCGCCGCCTGGATCTCCCCGCCTTCCGGCCGCCCGGGCTTGGCGGACGACGACCAGTTGTAGACGTCGAAATGCGCCCAGGCGCCGGTTTTGCGCACGAATCGCTTGAGGAACATGGCCGCGACGATCGCGCCGGCGAAGGGGCCGCTCGACACGTTGTTGAGATCGGCGGTCTTGCTGTCGAGCAGCGCGCCGTAGGGCGCCCACAGCGGCAGACGCCAGACCGGATCGGCGGCCGCCTCGCCCGCCGCGGCGATGTCGGCGGCGAGCTTCTCGTCGTTGGTGAAATAGGCCGGCAGGTCGGGCCCCAGCGCCACGCGCGCGGCGCCGGTCAGCGTCGCGAAATCGAACAGCAGGTCCGGCTCGTCCTCGTCCGCCAGCGCCAGCGCGTCGGCCAGAATGAGGCGGCCCTCGGCGTCCGTATTGCCGATCTCGACCGTGAGCCCGGCGCGGCTGGAATAGACGTCGCCGGGCCGGAAGGATTGCGCCGAGACCGAGTTCTCGACGATCGGGACGATCACCCGCAGGCGCACCGGCAGTTGCGCGCGCATGATCATGGCGGCTGCGGCCAGCGCCGTCGCCGCGCCGCCCATGTCCTTCTTCATCAGCAGCATCGAGGCGCCGGGCTTGATGTCGAGGCCGCCGGTGTCGAAGCACACGCCCTTGCCGACCAGCGTGACCTTCGGTCCGCCTTTGCGCGGCCCCCAGGAGAAATCGACGATCCGCGGTCCTTCCGCCGCGCCCTTGCCGACGGCGTGCACGAGCGGGAAGCCGCTCTTCAATTGCGCGCCGCGCACCACTTTCGCGCGCGCCTTGTATTGTTCGGCGAGCGCGAGCGCGGCCTGTTCCAGCGCATCCGGGCCCATGTCGTTGGCGGGCGTATTGATGAGATCGCGGCCGAGCGCCACCGCGTTCGCGATGGTCTCCACGCGCTCGCGCTTCGCACCGCGCGGCGCCTCGAGCACGACGTCGTCCGCCTTCGCCTTGCGGTAGCGCGCGAATTTGTAAGCCGACAGCAGGAAGGCGAGTTCGGCGTGGTCGGGCGCTTCCGCATTCTCCGCAACCCGGTAGCGGCCGGGCGGCAGCAACGTCGCGAGCCGCCCGAACGCCATCGGGTCGACGCGGTCGGCGCCGGCGTCCGCAAGGCCGAACAGCACGGCGGCGATCGCGCCCTTGGCCGTCGGCGCGATCAGATGCGCGCCGGGCGCGCCGTCGTAGCCGGTCGCGGTCGCATAGGCGCGGGCTTCCGCCGGCAGCGCGTCCAGCGTCGCGCGCAGGCGGGCGCGGCTCGTCGGCGCGATCGGGATGGAATTGCGCGTGGGGTCGCCGAGAACGAGAGCCATGACCGCTCCGATGGGTTGTTAACCGTCGATTAGGGTTAACGCTTTATTGCTGCGACGACCGTCACCGCAAGCCCGGATCGAGACACGTGCCCGCATTTTCCGTCCGCAATCGCGCCCGTCCCCTCGCGGCGATCTCGATCGTCGCCCTCGCCCTGGCCCTGGGCGGCTGCAACCGGCCCTCGATGGGCGACGTGACAGGCTCCATCGGCGGCAGCGACTCGCTGCCGAATTCGGACGGCGCGCTTCGCCAATATTCCGAGGAATGGGGCCGGCGCTACGATTCGAACCAGTCCGACAAGCGCACCGCGATGAATTATGCGCGTTCGCTCAGGGCGCTGTCGCAGCACTCGCAGGCGGTCGCGGTGCTGCGCGGCCTCGCGATCACCTATCCGCGCGACATGGAAGTGCTCGGCGCCTACGGCAAGGCGCTCGCCGACGACGGCAAGTTGCAGGAAGCCTCCAGGGTGCTGGCGAATGCGCACACGCCGGAGCGGCCGAACTGGTCGATCCTCTCGGCGCAGGGCTCCGTCGCCGACCAGATGGGCGATCACGACCGCGCGCGCGAATATTACAATTCCGCGCTGAAGATGCGGCCGAATGATCCCACCGTGCTCTCCAACCTCGGCCTGTCCTATGCCCTGTCGCGCAATCTGCCGCAGGCGGAATCGACGTTGCGGACCGCCGTCGAGCAACCCTCCGCCGACGTGCGCGTGCGCCAGAACCTCGCGCTCGTGCTCGCGCTGCAGGGCAAGTTCGCGGAGGCCGAGGAGATTTCGCGCCGCGATCTCTCGGCCGCCGACGCCGCTTCCAATGTCGGACAGATCCGCCGCATGATCTCGCAATCCAACACATGGAGCGCCATCCGCCAGGTCGACGGCAAGGCAAAGGGCGCGACCGCCAGGACGGCGGCGCCCGAAGGCTGATCGGCGCGGCGCTTTTCGCGCCTGGAGCACAGGTAAACGAAAAAATGCGCGCCCCCCGGAGGGCGCGCATTTTTTGTTTGGTCTTCCTGGCGCGGCGGCCGTCTACATCAGCTTTTCAGACATCTGGATCATCGCAGGCGTCAGGATGACGGCGAACAGCACCGGCAGGAAGAAGACGATCATCGGCACGGTCAGCTTCGGCGGCAGCGCCGCCGCCTTGCGCTCGGCTTCCAGAAGACGCGCGTCGCGGCCTTCCTGCGCGACCACGCGCAGCGCCTGGCCGAGCGGCGTGCCGTATTTTTCCGCCTGGATGAGCACGGTGGAGACCTGCCTGAGGCCTTCGACGCCGGTGCGAAGACCCAGATTCTCGTAGGCCTGCCGGCGATCCGGCAGATAGGAGAGCTCCGCCGTCGTCAGCGCGAATTCCTCCGCCATCTCGATCGACTGGACGCCGATCTCGCCGGCGACCTTGCGGAACGCGTGCTCGATCGACATGCCCGACTCGACGCAGATCAGGATGAGGTCCATCGAATCAGGAAAGGCGCGGCGCATCGAGGCCTGACGCTTGGAGATCTTGTTCTTCAGAAACAGTTCCGGCGTCTTGAGGCCGAGATAGGCGCCGGCCATGGCCGCGCCGATCTTGGTGATGATCGGCATGTCGGAGCCGAAGAACAGGAACATGTAGGTGAGAACGGCGAAGAACAGCCCGATCGGCGCGATGGCGCGGAAGAACAGGAAGGCTACCTCCGCCTGCCTGCCGCGGAACCCGGCCATGGTGAGCTGGGACTTGGCCTCCTCGGTGCCGAGCCATTTCTCGAGGCTGAAATTGTCGACGAGCTGGCGCATGTAGGCCTTGGGCTGCATGCGCAAGGCCGGCGTCCTGTCGCGCGCCGCGAGGCGTTCGCGTTCGCGCGCCCTGATCTTCTCGCGCTCGCTGGCGACCGACTTCATGCGCTTGGCCAGCGAATCCGAATCGAGCAGCGGCATGGCGATGGTCAGGATCGTGGCGACGACAGCGATCGCCACCAGCAGCGCCACCACGGTCGCCGGATCGCTCAACTTGTCGTAGATCTGTTTGATCATCGCTTGGCCTCGGCCGAACGGCCGTCAGATAAGATCGTCAGAAGTCGAACTGGATCATCTTCCGCATCACGAAGATGCCGGCCATCATCCAGAAGCCGCTGACCGCAAGCACGATGCGTCCGGTCATATGGGTGAAGAGCAGCGTCAGATATTCCGGCGACGACAGATAGACGAGGCCGCAAACCAGGAACGGCAGTGCGCCGATGATGCCGGCCGACGCCTTGGCCTCCGCGGACATGGCGTTCACCTTGAGCCGCATCTTCTTGCGGTCGCGCAACACGCGCGACAGATTGCCGAGCGCCTCGGAGAGATTGCCGCCCGACTTCTGCTGCAGGTTCACGACGATCGAGAAGAAGTTCGCCTCGGCGACCGGCATGCTTTCGGCCATGCGGTCGCAGGATTCGCCGATCGACAGGCCGATCGACTGCGCTTCCAGGATGCGCCGGAACTCGCTGCGGACCGGCTCCGGCGATTCGGCGGCGATGATGCCGACGCATTGCGTGAGCGGCAGGCCCGCCTTGACGCCGCGAATGATGATATCGACCGCGCCGGGAAATTCGGACAGGAACTTCTTGAAGCGGCGTTTGATGAGGAAATTGACGACCCAGCGCGGCAGGCCGAATCCGCCAGCGATGCCGGCGCCGATCGCGACGAAGGGATTGCCGTTCATGAGGAAGGCGAGGAGCGCGAGCCCGAGCCCCACGCCCGCCGAGACCATGTAGAACTTGTTGACGTCGACCGACAGGCCGGCCTGCAGGAGCTTGGAGGGAAGGTTGTTCTTCTTCTTGCGCGTCTCGTTCTCGAGTTCGCGCACGCTTTCGAGAATCTGCTGCCGGCGCTTGGTCGGATCGACCTGCCGGTCGCGCTTGCCCTTGGTCCCGCTGGGCGCCTGGAACTGCGCGCGGCGCTTCTCGGCCGCCGCCTCGCCCGAGAGATACGGATAGACGAAGACGTAGAACAGCCCGCCCGCGGCGAGCATCATCAAAGCGGTGAAGATGAGCGATTGCTGATCCATGCCCGTCTCGTCCGACTAGTCGTTGCCTGCTTCGCCCGCGTCGAGCGCCGCTCCGAGCCGCTCTTCCTCGCCGTAATATTTCGCGCGATCCCAGAAGCGCGGCTTGCCGACGCCGGTCGAGCGATGCCGCCCGATCAGCCGACCGTTGGCGTCTTCGCCCGCGATGTCGTAGACGAGCAGGTCCTGCGTGATGATGACGTCGCCCTCCAGGCCCATCACTTCCGTGACATGCGTGATGCGGCGTGAGCCGTCGCGCAGACGCGCGGCTTGCACGATCACGTCGACCGACGAGACGATCATCTCGCGGATCGTGCGCGAGGGCAGCGAGAATCCGCCCATGGTGATCATGGATTCGAGTCGGCTCAGGGCTTCGCGCGGCGAGTTGGCGTGCAGCGTGCCCATCGATCCGTCGTGGCCGGTGTTCATCGCCTGCAGAAGGTCGAACGCCTCGGGCCCGCGCACTTCGCCGACGATGATGCGCTCGGGACGCATACGCAGGCAGTTCTTGACCAGATCGCGCATCGTCACCTGGCCGGTCCCTTCCAGGTTGGGCGGGCGTGTTTCCAGGCGCACGACGTGCGGCTGCTGCAATTGCAGTTCCGCCGCGTCCTCGCAGGTGATGATGCGCTCGTCGGAATCGATGTAATTGGTCAGGCAGTTGAGCAGCGTCGTCTTGCCGGAGCCCGTGCCGCCGGAAATCAGCGTGTTGCACCGGACGCGGCCGATAACCTTGAGAAGCTCGGCGCCCGGCTCCGAGATCGCGCCGAAGCGCTGGAGCTGGTCGAGGGTCAGCTTGTCCTTGCGGAATTTACGAATCGTGAGCGCGGGTCCGTCGATCGACAGCGGCGGCGCGATCACGTTGACGCGGGAGCCGTCGGCCAGACGCGCGTCGCAGATCGGCGAAGCCTCGTCGACGCGGCGGCCGACCTGGCTGACGATGCGCTGGCAGATGTTCATCAGTTGCGCATTGTCGCGAAAGCGGATGCTGGTCAACTGGATCTTGCCCGAGACTTCGATGTAGGTCTTGAGCGCGCCGTTGACCATGATGTCGGCGATGTCGTCGCGCGCCAGAAGCGGTTCGAGAGGACCGTAGCCGAGCACGTCGTTGCAGATGTCCTCGAGCAGTTCCTCCTGCTCGGAGATCGACATCACGACATTCTTGATCGAGATGATCTCGTTGACGATGTCGCGAATTTCCTCGCGCGCCGCCTCGGGCTCGAGCTTGGAGAGCTGCGCCAGATCGATCGCCTCGATCAGCGCGCCGAAGATCATGCTCTTGGTGATGTAATATTCGTCGGAGCGGCGCGTCTCGACCGGGATCGGCGCGGACGGAGGCGGAGGCGCCGCCGCCTTTGAGGTTTGCGATTGCGCGCCGGAGCGCGCGTCCGCCTGCCCTGCCGAAGCGGCAGGCTTCTGCTGGGCGCCGCCGCCGAAAGTCGGGCGCTTACCGAACATGCATCAGTCTCCCGCCGTCGAGCGGCATCGAATCCGCCATTCGCTCACGAGGCCTTGCGCTTCAGGATACGGGTCATGATCGGATCGAGCAGCGTCTTCTTCTGTTTCCTGACTTCCGCGCGACCCATGACAACGCGTCCGATCTCCGAGAGGATTTCGCCCGTCTTGCTGGCCGCGTCGACTTCCACGATCATCTGCCCGTTGTTCGTCGCCGTTCCAAACAGCTTCGCATCGAAGGGAATGACGCCGATCGCGTCCGTCTCCACCGCCTTGGTGAAATCCTTCAGCTCGATCTCCGGTCGCTTCAGAACCCCGACATTGTTCATCACCAGACGCGGCCTGTGATCGTTCGGCCGCGCTGCGCGCAGCACGTCGAGCAGGCTCTTGGCGTTGCGCAGATTGGCGAGATCGGGCGAGGCGACGACGACGACATCGTCGGCGGCGGTCAGCACGCGCTTCGACCAGGAGGTCCAGACATGCGGCATGTCGACGACGATGCAGGGCACGCTGGCGCGCAGGATGTCGAAGATCGCGTCAAAGGCGGTGTCCTCGAAATCGTAGACGCGGTCGAGCGTTGCGGACGCCGCCAGCAGGCTCAGATGGTCCGAGCATTTCGACAGCAGTCGGTCGATCATGTTCGCGTCGATGCGGTCGGGCGCGAACACGGCGTCGGCGATGCCTTGCGGCGGATCCTGGTTGAAGTCGAGGCCCGCGGTGCCGTAGGCAAGGTCCATGTCGACGATCACGGTTTCGACTTCGAGGTCGCGTGCGATCGACCAGCCGACATTGTGCGCGACGGTCGACGAACCGACGCCGCCCTTGGCGCCGACGAAAGCGACAATGCGCCCGAGCGGCTCGGCGCCGTCGCCGGCGTAGAGCGCGGAAACGGCGCGGATGAAGTCCAGCACGTTCAGCGGCGTCACCAGATATTCGCTGATCCCGCGCGCCATCAGCTCGCGATAGAGCGCGATGTCGTTGGTGCGGCCGACGATCATCACCTTGGTGCCGGCGTCGCAGAATTGCGCGAGCTCGTCGAGATCGGCATGCAGCTTGGAGCGATCCGGCCCGACTTCGAGCACGATCAGGTTGGGCGTCGGGGCCGTCCGATAGGCCTCGATCGCGGCGGGCGCGCCGCCCATGTGAACCTTGACATGCGCCTTGTCCATCCGCCGGTCGCCGGCCGCGTCCGAGACGACGGCGGCCAGATCGGAGGTTTCGCAGAACGCCTGCATCGAGATACGCGGCACGGCCGAGATCTGCTCGTGCTCCGGCGCGCGGGCGGGGGGTGGAGGCAATTCATCGTCGATCATGCGCGTCAGCCTCCGACCGAACCGATGCTGCTGTTCTTGGTCAACCAGTTGGTCGCCGGGTCGGCGCCCTTGCGGACGTTGCCGATGGCGCGCATGCGCATGCTGGGATCGGCCGGCGTTTCGCCGCGCGGTTCGGCGAGGTCGCGGGGGTCGGCGACCTGGGTCGCGATCATGTTCTGGCTGGCGCAGCCGAAATTCCAGTAGCTGCGATTCTGCCAGCCTTCGGTCGACGAGGCGGAGGCGAGATCTTCCGGCCAGTCGCCGCACTTGTGGACGACCTTGGCCTTCAGGCCGTCGAAGGCGAGCCGCACGGGCGCTGCGAGCGACGGGTTCTCGACGGGATAATGGCTGACCGCCACGGGCGCGACGGCGCCGGCGCTGGCGAGTTCGCGGCGGATCGAGTCGAGCGAGCGGACGCCACTCTGCGCGCCCGGCCCACTTTGCGGAATGACGATCGAGATCGGACCGGAGCCGACGTCGCGATAGCGGCGGGCGAAGGCGATGATCTGCTCCTGGGTGCGAATGTCGAGCCGCGGGGAACCCGAGCTCGGAAACACGTCGATCGTGTAGGCCTGGTTCATCAGCGCGATCGGGTGGCGAAGACGCGCGTCCATGCCGTTCTCGTTGTCGACCTTCACACGTGTGGTTCCGCATCCGGCGAGCGGCGCGGCCAGGGCCAGCGCCAGCAGCGCGGCGACGGGTCTCGCCCGTGATGCGGAATTGAAGCTCAGCGCGCTACGCGACCGACTTGCCATCTGGGGAGTCCTCTTGCGCTCAATCCTGGATGAACCCGAAGCGCCCCTTCCAGTTCTGGGCGGCGCGCGGGTTGGATTTGGTGGAATAAAGACGGTTGACGCGGCCGAGCAGCCACGCCTGCGGATCGCTGGCGTCGGTGAACCCGTCGTCGGGGCGCTGGATGTCGTTGGGCGCGACGGAGCGGGCGATATAGGGCGTCACGATGATCATCAGCTCGGTTTCCTGGCGCTGATAGTCGCGGGAGCGGAACAGCGCGCCGAGGATCGGCAGGTTCAGCAGGCCCGGCAGGCCAGTGATCGAGTGGCGCGAATTGTTGGTGATCAGGCCCGCGGTCGCCATCGAGCCGCCGGAGGGCAGCTCGACCGACGTCTCGTGCTTGCGGGTGCGGAAGCCCGGCACGGAGATCGAGTTGATCGTCATCGTCTGCGTCGTGTCGACCTCGGTCACCTCGGTGGCGACGCGCAGAAGAATGCGGCCTTCGCCGACCACGACCGGCGTCATGTTCAGCGTGATGCCGTAGGGTTTGAACGTCACCGAATTCTGGCAGGTCGTGATGCCGAGGCTCGTCGAGCAGGCCGAGTTCGCGGGCACCGGAAGCTCGCCGCCGACCGTGAATTTCGCGCTTTCGCCGGAGACCGCCGTCACCGTCGGCTCCGCCAGGATGCGCGAGACGCCCCAGCGCTCGAAGGCCGACATCGTCGCCGAAAGCCCGTTGCCGAGCGGAATGGTCAGGCCGCTGTTGCTCAGCGAGCCGTTGAGGCCATAGGCGTTCTGTTGCGTCAGCGTCGCCCAGGTGGTCTTGAGGATCGTGTCGCCGGTCGCGGAGGTCGACACGCCGAGCTGCTTCAGCGCGGTCCGCTGCACCTCGGCGATGGTGAGCTTGACCATCACCTGGTCCTGTCCGCGAATCGAGATGGCGTTGACGACCGTATTGTCGGGCGAGGCCGCGCCGCCCGCCGCGGCGCCGCCGCCGACGCGTGCGATGAAAGCCTTCGCCACGTCCACGGCCGTCGTCGCTTCGCCCGCCGACTGCGCCTCGCCGGTCAGAACGATCGAATCATTGACCTGCTTGACGACGATGCGGCTGCGCGGCAGCGCCGTGCGCAGCAGCTTGTCGAGTTCGTCGAGATCGCGCCCGACGTTCATCTCGATATTGGCGATCTGCCGTCCGTCGCCGGACATGGCGAGGATCGTCGTCTGGCCGGTGCCCAGACCCATCACGTAGAGCTTGCGCGTCGAGCGCACGACCGCATTGGCGACCTTGGGATCGCCCACGACGATCTCCGAGGCGTCCGCAGGAAGATCGATGATGATCGTGCGGCCGACGCCGAGCGTGATTCGCTTGGAAAACATCGCCGCCGCGGACGATTCGACGCCGACCCCGCCGCGGTGCTGCGCGAAAGCGATGGTCGGCGCGACAGCCGGCGCCAGCGTCAGCGCCAGCGCGCCGACGGTCAACCTCGACGCGATCCGCCGCGATGAAGCGTTCATGATCGTCCTTCCGGTCCTTGCTGCGCGGGAATGCCCGTCTGATCCGTTCCGCATCGCTTCGCTCGTCATCGCGTTCGTCGCCGTCACATTCATCGCTGCCGCTTTGGCCATCGTCTTGGCCATCACTTGGGCCTTGCGCTGGTGCTGACCCCGTAGCGGATGATCGTCAGCGACTTGTCGTCGGGCTTCGTGTCGACCGGCTCTTCCGGCTTGGCGTCGGCCACGGTGTCGAGCAGACTGCGCAGGGTGAGCGACAACTGGCCCGTGCGCTGCGCCAGCGTGATCGTTTCGGACTGCTTCGGATCGAGCTCCAGGGTCGCGTTCGAGCCGACGATGACGGTCTTGCCGTTTTCGGTCTGAACGTTCGGGCCGATCGCCAGAACCTTCACGTTGCGCAGAAGGGTTTCGGTTACGAACGCGTCCGGCGCGCCGGCCTTGGCGGCCTCCTCGTCGCGGTAGGTGCGCAGCACGTCGACGCGATCGTTGGGCAGCACGAAGCCGCCGGCCGATGTCGCGCCGCTTGCGTCTATGTTGATGGCGACGGCCCGCTTGCCCTGCGCGACGAGCGTCGCCATCAGGCCCGCCGTCGGGCCGTTCACGAGGCGCTCCTTGCGCATCGGCTCCTCGGCCATGAAATTGCCGCGCACGATCCAGCCCTTGAGATCCTGAATTGCGTTGGGTTGCGCGCTCTTGCGGATCACGCCCTGGATCGGGCTGCTCTTGGGCCACGCCTGCCAATGCATCATGGTCTCGTCGAGCGTCTTGCCGTAGTCGAGGGGCACGGCCGCCACGAGCACGTCGTCATTGTCGAGGACCGGCGTCACCGTCTGGACGACCTGGACTTGCTGGGGCTGCTGCGAGGGCATGAGGAGGTAGGCCGCCGCGCCTGCCGTCAACGCTACGCCCAAGACGGCGATCTGAGCTTTTTTCATCGTCACCAAACCCGAAGCCACGACGCATGTCGTTAACCGGATTTGAGCAGTGAAACGTCAAATTAAGGTTAACCGATCCTCTCCAATTCGATCGATTTCAATCCTCTCGACACGTTTCGGATCGTCGCGGCGTCCGTCTAGATCGAGCGGGCGGCGATCCAGAGCGCCGTATCGGGGTAGACCATGAGGCCGGCCGCGGCGAGCGCGATGCCGTAGGGTATTCCCCCGTTCTTTTCGCGCAGGCGCGCGAGCCACGGCGTCGAGGAAAGCGGTCCTTCCTGCGCCATTTGCCGCAATTGCAGGATGACGAGTGTGAGAATGCCGCCGAAGACGGACGCGAACACGCCATAGGTGGGAAGAAGTCCGAAGCCGAGCCAGAGCGCGGTCGCCGCGGCGAGCTTCGCGTCGCCGCCGCCGATCCATCCCATGTTGAACATGAAGAAGCAGGCGATCAGCATCAGCACGGCGGCGAGCGCATGCCAGCCGATCGTCGACCAGTGCATGCCCATCGCCGCGGCCAGGACGAAGAAGCCGACGACGAGCGCCAGCGAGACCGCATTCGGTATCTTCATCGTCAGCATGTCGGAGATCGCCGCAAACACCATCACGCCGGGGAAGATGGCGAGGACTGCGAAGTCGAGCATGCGGGGCTCCGTGAGCTGAAGGAGGCTTTGACGCATTTCTAGTCGCGACGCGTTGACTCATCCTTAACGATCGGGCGCGCGCCCAAAAGAAAACGGCCCCGTAAACCGGGGCCGCTCAAAATTTCGTCGGTCGAAGGCGACGACTAGGTCAGGTTGTTCGCGATGCCGTAGAACTTGTTCGACATGGTCGTGCCGAGCATCCTGACGGCCGAAATGACGGCGACGCCGATGAGAGCGGCGATCAGCGAGTACTCGATCGCCGTGGCGCCCGACTCGTCCTTCAGAAAGCGAGAGAAAACGGTCTTCATGATTGGCTCCAATATTCGTTCCAGCACATTTGTGGCTCATCGCTGGAATGCCGCCGTTATAGCCCAGCGACCGTTGCGAGACCGTTAATCCGAGCGTCAGTTTGCTTCGCCCGGAGTCTCCGGAGTGTCTTGGTTAAATTCGGTCTAATGGCATATGGCCGATTTTGCGCTGGCGGCCGTCGGCGTAGGCCGTCCTGCCGTCGACCGCCTGGCCCGCTCCCTGTAGTCAGGACGTGTTCCGCACATGCGGCGTCGCGTGTGAAAAGCTTTATGCTTTCGTTCACCTTTTCATGTTGTCTTAAGGATGCGGTTTGTCGCGCGGAGCACATTTATGTCGAGGTTTGTTCGGGCGCCCCTGCGTTCCCTTGCGGGAGGTCTGGCTCTTGCGATCCTGGGTTCGATAGCCGCGCTTGCCGACGCTGGCGGCATTGTCGTCTCGCTCGATCGTGCGCGGATCGTGAAGGTGCCGGCCGGCACGCAGACGCTGATCATCGGCAATCCGCTCGTCGCCGATGTCACGATGCTGAAGGGCAACGGCTCGATGGTCGTCAGCGGCCGAAGCTTCGGCACGACCAATCTCATTTCGCTCGATTCCTCGGGCAACGCCATCGATGAGACGACGATCAAGGTGGTTCCGGGCAATCAGTCGCTCGTCGTGCTGCGCGGCACGGCGCAGGAATCCTATTCCTGCAATCCGCGCTGTTCGCCCACGATCGCGCTCGGCGACGACACCAAATTCATGGCGGACGGCGTCGGCAACGTCAAAACGCGCACGGGCGCGGCTCTGACCGGCGGCAAGTAATCCGCTGCCCATTGATTTGCCACGGTCTCTTAACGAATTGAGTGTTTTCTGACGGCGGCCGTTTCTCGCCCGGTGTCGGAGTCGCGTCGCATGATAATCCGCCGTCTTCTCGCTTCCCTCGGCAGGCGAGCGCTGGCCGCCCGCAACCGCGGGAAGGATTTCGCCGATGACGCGCAGGGCGCGACCGCCGTCGAATTCGGGATCGTCTCGATCCCCTTCTTCATGATTCTGTGCGCAATTTTCGAGGCCGCGTTTCTGCTGTTCAACCAGAGCAATCTGGAGAATGCGACCTACGAGGCCTCGCGCCAGCTTCTGACCGGCCAGATCCAGTCGAACGGGCAATCGAGCTCGCAGCAGCTCGCCACCTTCACCAATCTGGTCTGCAGCAAGCTGTGGAGCAACTTCAACTGCGCGAATGTCAAAGTCGACGTGCGCTCGGCAAGCGATTACACGGGCAGTTTCGACACGACCAAGACGATCTGCGCGAACGGCCAGACGGCGAGCTATACGCCGGGCTCGTCGGGCAATGTGGTCGTCGTGCGCGTCTGCTACCCCTATCCGCTTTATTTCAATCGTTTCAGCGGGTTCAATACCTCGACCGTGTCGCTCATGGCGACGACCGTCTTCAAGTCGGAGAATTATTGATGGCCGAGCCCTCGCACGCGGCGGGACAGGCGCGCGCGCAACGCCGCTGGTTGCGGATACTGCCGGCGCGCTGGCGTGACGACCGCGGCGTCGCTGCGGTGGAATTCGCGATCATCCTGCCGGTCATGCTCGGCCTCTATCTCTCGACCGCCATCACGACAAAAGCCTACATGGCCACGCGAAAGGTCGCGCTGGTCGCGCGCGCGCTCGCCGATATCGCGTCGCGCCAGACGGCCGCCACGGGCAATCCGACGGTCAGCGACACGGACATGAGCAATTTCTTCGCCGCCGCCGCGACGATCATGGCGCCCTATTCGTCGACGTCGTTGAAGATGACGCTGTCGCGTATCGACGTCATCAAGGACAGTTCGGGCAATTTGTGGGCTTTCACCAATTGGTCCGTCATCAACAACGGCGGCGTGGCGCGGCCCTGCAACGGCACGAACGCGAGTTTCAACCGCAGCCTGGCCACCTGGGCGACGAATTCCAGCACCTATCCGCTGTTGGCCGACGATAAGAGCGTGACGACGGCGAACTATCAGAAATATCTGCCGCCGGAATATACGCAGGCGAGCGCGCCGACCGGCTATCTGATCGTGGCGGATGTCGCCTATACCTACAGCCCCGGTTTCAGCTTCCGGATATTCAACTGGTCCAACCTCACCTCGATCAACACCGGCTGGACGCAGGCCTTCTGGTCGCGCACGGGCCTGCCGATCATCGGCTCCAGCCTGTCGTCGAACGCGACCGTCTGCACGCAGAACAACCCGAGCAACCGGACATCCTGAGCGCGAAAGGCGGCGGCGCGACAGTCGCCGCCCGTCCGCCTCAGATCGTCTGGTTGTAGGCGCCGACTTCCGGATTTTCGCGCAGCACGCCATCGACCGCCGCGAACATGGCGCGCAGATTCGCCTCCGACGCCGGACTTTCGACGACGACGACCAGTTCCGGCTTGTTGGACGAGGCGCGTACCAGCCCCCACGTGCCGTCCTCGACCGTCACGCGAATGCCGTTCACGGTCACGATGTCCCGAATCTTCTGGCCGATGATCGTCTCCCCCTTCGCCTGCATGTCCTTGAAGCGCTGGGTCACGCGATCGACGACGCCGTATTTCTTCTCGTCGTCGCAATGCGGCGACATGGTCGGCGAACCCCATGTCTTCGGCAGGTCGGCGTAGAGATCGGCCATCGACTTATCCGGATTGCGGTCGAGCATTTCCAGCACGTGCACGCCGGTCAGCAGGCCGTCGTCGTAGCCGCGTCCGACAGGCGCGTTGAAGAAGAAATGGCCGGATTTCTCGAAGCCCGCGAGCGCCTTCAGATCGGTCACGCGGCGCTTGATGTAGGAATGGCCGGTCTTCCAGTAGTCGGTTTTGGCGCCCGTCGCGAGAAGCGCGGCGTCGGTCGCGTAGAGGCCGGTCGATTTCACATCCACCACGAAGGTGGAGTTCGGGTGGAGCTTGCCGAGATCGCGCGCCAGCATGACGCCGATCTTGTCGGCGAAAATCTCCTCGCC
>DAIRCS010000048.1:0-21679 GCA_036796555.1 Rhodoblastus sp.
ATCGAGCAGGGCGTCGAGGGCGTCGTCATCGTCGACGGCAAGCTGCCGCACGCCGTGCTGGTCGAGCTTCTCACCGACCACGGCGCGGGCACGCTGATCACACGGTGAAACGCGAACTCGACGTCATCAAGCCCAGGCTGCCGGGCGAAATCGCCCGGCGCTTTTCCCATGTGCGCGCATGGGTGTTCGATCTCGACAACACGCTCTATCCCGCCGGCTCCGATCTCTGGCCGAAGATCGACCAGCGCATCACGCTGTTCATGGCGCAATTGTTCGGGCTCGACGGCATGTCGTCGCGCGCGCTGCAGAAATATTACTACCAGCGCTACGGCACGACCCTGCGCGGCCTGATGAGCGAGCATGACATCACGGCCGACGAATTTCTCGCCTTCGTGCACGACATCGACCGTTCCTCGCTCAAGCCCAATCATTCGCTGGCGCAGGGCATCGCCGCGCTGCCCGGCCGCAAGCTGATCCTCACCAACGGCTCGCGCGAACATGCGATCCGCACGGCCGAAAAGCTCGGCATCCACGACCTGTTCGAGGACGTCTTCGACATCGTCGCCGCCGACCTCCTGCCGAAACCCTATGCGGAGACCTACGACCGCTTCTTCGCGCGCCACGGCGTCGACCCCAAGGAAGCGGCGATGTTCGAGGATATCGCGCACAATCTCGAAGTGCCGCACGCCCGCGGCATGGTGACGACGCTGGTGACGCCGCGCTCGCAGGACGAGGTCGAGCGCGAGGTCTGGGAGATCGCGACCGGCGGCGAGCCGCACGTGGATTTCGTGACCGACGATCTCGCCGCCTTTCTGGAGGCGGTGGTCGAGAGAGAAGCTTGACCGCGCCTGGGCGTCAGAGCCTCGTCTTGAACCAGTCGATCATCTCCCGGGTGAATTCCGCCGCCTCGTCGCCCGCGCTGCCGATCGTCACGCCCTTGTGCAGGAAGCCGCCCTTGACGGAATAGCCGAAGAGATCGGCGGCCTTGACGGCGGGATCGGGCGCGCCGGTGCGCATGTTGTAGAATACGCCTTCGTCCGTCATGTAGATCGTCGGAAATATCGTGGAGGTCACGGCGTCGGCGATCGTGGTCCGCGGGACGCCCGCGCGATCGAACGCATGCAGCGCGCCGGGGAAAAGCTTCATCACGACGTTCTGGCCGGCGACATCCATCGCATGCGTGGCGTCCTGGCATTGCTGGAACGACACCCAGTCGTCCTTGTCGCCCTGCAACACCAGAAGGCTCGCGCGCGCCGCGAGCCGGGCGCTGCGGAACTGGACGCCGCACCACGGATATCCGGCGACGACGGCGCGCAGGCCGGCGCCGGCGCCCAGCACGGCGTCGGAGAGGGGCGCGCTCGCCGCCATCATCGCCGCCGTTCCGCCGCGGCTGCCGCCGACGGCGCCGATGCGGCCGCCGTCGATCTCGGGCCGCCCTCTCAGATATTTGACGCTCGCGAGAACGTCATAGGCGCTCGCGGCCCAGCTGAGCTTGTTCTGGTCCGCGATCGTGTTGTCGATGCCCCGTCCGAAGAACGGATCGACGATGAGGACGGCGAAACCGGCCGAGGTCAGCGCCGCCGCATGCGCGATGTGATGCGGCCCCAGATTGCCGCTCCCCGGCGTCTCGATGATCGCCGGCGTCGGGCCCTTGGCGTTGGCGGGCAGAAACAACTGCGCCGAAAGCTGCGCGATGGGGCCCGTCTCGCCTTTGATGAGAGGACCGTAGTCGGCCGGCGAGGCGCTCGGCACGACGACGGGCTCGCCCTTGACGCCGTTGGGCAGGACGTAGGGCGCGGATGCGAATTCCCTGGAATCGATCTGCGGCGGACGCGGTTTCTCCTGGGCGAGCGCGCCAGGCGCGGCGGCGAGAGCGCAGGCCAGCGCGCCGATCATGTGACGCAGACGGATTTTCATCGATGCCTCCCTTTTTTTGTCGGGGCGTCGATAGCGGCGGCGCCAACGCGGCGCCAATGAAAAGATTTTGCCCGCTCTATTCGGAAACGACATGAAGCCGTCAGAGGCCGACCGCCGCCACGATCCGCTCCCGCAGCCAGAGATTGGACGCCTCACCATCGAACTTGGAATGCCAATACAGAAAGATATGGGTCTTTTGATGCGGCGCCGGAAACGGATGCAGGTCCTGCTGGTCTGGCTGGCAGACCGAGGAGGCGAAACGGCGCGGCAGCGTCAACGCCAGATCGGAGCGCGCGGCGAGTTGGCTCGCGGTCCACAGATTCTGGCAGCGCACGACCACGCGGCGGCTGCGCCCCATCTCTTGCAGGGCCATGTCCTCGATGTTGAGTCCGGCGCTGCGGGAACTCGCCGCCACATGGTCGAGAGCGAGATAGGTCTCCAGATCCAGCTTGTCCCGGAGCGCGGGATGTCCGCGCCGGACCGCCACCACATAGTCGCCGCCCATCAGGCGTCGGAAGATGAGCGCGGCGGAAGCCGGCGTCCGGACGTCGATCGCCACATCCAGCTCGCCGTTCGCAAGCTGGCTTTCGATCTGCTTGCGGTCGTGATGGACGCTGGCGATCGATATGCGCGGCGCGTCGAGGCGCAGCCGTTCGGCGATGGCCGGCAGGACCGCAGATTCGATCGTATGCCGCAGGCCGATGGAGAAGCGGCGTTGCGATGTCTGCGGGTCGAAAGCGTGAAGCTGGTTGAGGGCGCTGTCCAGCAGGGTCAGGCCCGCGCCCACCGGCTCGCTGAGCCTGACCGCGAGCGGCGTCGGCGCCATCAAGTGTCCGTCACGAACGAACAACGGGTCGTTCAACAGGTCGCGGAGCCGCGCAAGCGCGTGGCTGACGGTTGGTTGCGACAGGTTCAGCGCGCCGGCGGCGCGGGTGATGCTGCGCTCCCGGAATACCGCCGCGAATATCTCCAGAAGATTGAGATCGAAGCGGCTCCCCTTTTCCATTCCGCCCGTCCGCGCCAAACGACCTGTCAAAAACGCCGGTGCTAGTCTAAACGCGGTGCGGCCGGTTC
The DNA here is from genome assembly GCA_036796555.1 of Rhodoblastus sp. Classification (GTDB taxonomy): domain Bacteria; phylum Pseudomonadota; class Alphaproteobacteria; order Rhizobiales; family Beijerinckiaceae; genus JAJXWB01. The sequence continues at coordinate 2,992 of DAIRCS010000048.1, forward strand.
CGAAACCGCGACATTGGACGCCGCGGTATGGCTTGAACTTGCTTCATCACATAATTAACGTGTTAAATAGATAAGCGAGAGGACTTTCATGGAGAGCCACCGCGCCGCCGACGCGCTCGTCGAGACCCTGATCGCCAACGGGCTGGACACGGTCTACGGCCTGCCGGGCGTCCATAATGATCCGCTGTTCGATGCTTTCTGGCAGAACCGCAACCGCCTGCGTTTCCTGCACGCCCGCCACGAGCAGGGCGGCGCCTACATGGCGCTGGGCGCGGCGCTGGCGACCGGCAAGCCGCAGGCCTTCGCCGTCGTGCCGGGGCCGGGCCTCCTCAACGCCGGGGCGGCCCTGCTGACCGCTTACGGCATGAACGCGCCGGTGCTGGCGCTGGTCGGCCAGATTCCCGCCGACACGATCGACCGCGGCCTCGGCCAGCTGCACGAAATTCCCGATCAGGTCGGCCTTGCCCGCCACATCACGAAATTCGCCGCGCGCATCGACGCGCCGCACGAGGCCGCGCCGCTGGCCGCCACGGCCTTGTCGGCCGCGCTGTCCGGCCGCCAGCGCCCGGTCATGCTCGAATGCGCCATGGACGTCTGGGGCAAGCGCACGCCGGTCGCGCCGCCTGAAATGGCCGAGCCGCTGCGTCCGCCGATCGACCCGGACACGGTCGAGAAGCTCGCGAAAATTCTCGGCGGCGCGAAGAAGCCGATGATCGTCGTCGGCGGCGGCGCGCTCGACGCCAGCGCCGAGGTCACCGCGCTCGCCGAACTCCTGGAAGCCCCTGTCTACGCCTATCGGCGCGGGCAGGGCGTCGTGGACGGGCGTCACCGCCTCTACGTCTCCATGCCGATCGGCCATCGCCTGTGGAAGGACGCCGACGTCGTGATCGGAATCGGCACGCGCCTGCTGATCGGCCAGAACGAATGGGGCCTCGACAAGGACCTCAAGATCCTGCGCATCGACATCGACCCGACCGAGCCCAACCGTTTCGCCCGCGCCGACGCAGCCCTGATCGCGGACGCCGCCGAGGGCGTGCGCGCGCTGCTCGAGCGCCTGCCGAAGCACATGGGCAAGCGCGAAAAGCGCGACGAGGAATTGGCCGGCCACCGCGCCTGGTTCGCGCAAAAGATCGGCGCGCTCGAGCCGCAGCTCTCCTTCGTGCGCGCCATCCGCAATGCGCTGCCCGACGACGGCATTTATGTCGACGAGGTCACGCAGATCGGCTTCGCCGCCCGCCTCGCCTTTCCGACCTATGCGCCGCGCACCTTCCTGTCGCCCGGCTACCAGGACAATCTCGGCTGGGGCTACGGAACGGCGCTCGGCGCGCAGGCGGCCATGCCGGGCCGCGCCGTCGTCTCCATCGCGGGCGACGGCGGCTTCATGTATCAGGTGCAGGAACTGGCCACCGCCGTGCAGCACAACCTGCCGGTCGTGGTCGTCGTCTTCGACAATGCGTCCTTCGGCAATGTGAAGCTGCTGCAGAAGGAGCGCTTCGACAGCCATTTTATCGCCTGTGACCTCAGGAACCCCGATTTCTGCGCGCTCGCCGAAAGTTTTGGCGCGGCCGCCTTCCGCGCCAGGGATGCCGCCGAACTGGAAAGCGCGCTGAAAAAGGCCTTCGCCCTGCGCAAGCCGGCGCTGGTGCACGTGCCCTGCGGCGAAATGCCGAGCCCGTGGCCGATGCTGCACATGGGCCGCGCGCGGCCGTAACTGCCTGTCATCCCGGATGGCTTTCGGCCATCCGGGATGACAATTCGTTTCGGCCACAATCCTGCCGCTTGGCCTTGGCCCGCATCTGTGGCATCGCTCCGCCATGCTGCGCGTGATCATCCGTTTTCTCGGCCTGCTGCTGCTCGCGGCGGCTTTCGCCGCGCTTGTGATCGACGGCACGAAGAGCATCGCCTCCGATACGCTCGTCGTGACGCCGCTGGCGCAGATCGCCGAGCAGGTCGCCCCGTCGAAATTCGCCTTGCTGCAAGGCGCGATCGAGAGCCGCTTCGGCCATTTCGCCTGGACGCCGGTGACGACGACATTGCTGGCCTTGCCCGGCTGGCTGTGCGCCGGCGCGCTCGGCGGCCTTCTGTTCGCCGCCACGCGCCGCCGCGTCATCAGGGTCGGCTATTCCAGCCGCTGAAAACGCCTAACGCCATTGTGATGGCGGCGCGTCTGGCGCTTCGCGGCGCACGGCCTACATTTGCGGCTGAGGAGGACGCCCATGTTCATGCTGCGCAAGCGTGTCGCTCTGCCGAGCGCCGCACAGGCCCTGCCCGGCCGCCCCGACCCGATCCCGACCGCCGCCCGCCATTATGTGTTCGACCGCCCGCTGAAGGGCCCCTATCCCGAAGGCATGCGTCAGGCCGTTTTCGGCATGGGCTGTTTCTGGGGCGCCGAACGCAAGTTCTGGGAGCTCGGCGACGGCATATGGATCACGGCTGTCGGCTACGCCGGCGGCCACACGCCGAACCCGACCTACGAGGAGGTCTGCTCCGGCATGACCGGGCACACCGAGGCCGTGCTCGTCGTCTACGACCCCGCGAAAATATCCTACGCCCGGCTGCTGAAGACGTTCTGGGAAAATCACGATCCCACCCAGGGCATGCGGCAGGGCAACGACATCGGCACGCAATACCGCTCCGCGCTGTTCGCGGCGGACGCCGAGGACCTGTCCGCCGCCAGGGCCTCGGCCGACGCGTTCGGCAAGGCGCTCGCCGCGCGCAATTTCGGACCGGTCACGACCGAGATCGCCGCCGCGCCGCCGTTCTATTTCGCCGAAGACTACCATCAGCAATATCTCGCCAAGAATCCGGCGGGCTATTGCGGCCTCGGCGGCACGGGGGTCTCCTGTCCTGTGGGCGTCGGAGCGGCCTGACCGCCGCGACGGCCTTGGCCGACTTGCCGGGGCGCGACTCTCCGTGCCATGTCTGGCGCGGGGAGTTCGCATGCACAAGGTTCCGCGCATATTGCAGGTCTGGCTGTTCGCGAGCCGCTGGCTGCTCGCGCCCTTCTACTTCTGCCTCGTTGCCAGCCTGTTCGCGCTGCTCTTCAAACTCGTGCAGCACGCCGCCCACATGGTGACGCATCTCGTCGACTCGACCGAGGCGACGGTGACCCTCGACATTCTGTCGCTCATCGACATGACGCTGATCGGCTCCCTGATCGTCATCGTCATCTTCTCGGGCTACGAGAATTTCGTGTCGCCCGTCGATCCGGACCAGCCGAAGAACTATCCGGACTGGATGGGCAAGATCGATTTCGCGGGACTGAAGCTCAAGCTCATGTCCTCGATCGTCGCGATCTCCGCCATCCAGTTGCTGCGCGCCTTCATGGACCTTCGCAACGCGACCGACCGCGATCTCTGGTGGTCGGTCGGCATCCATATCGCCTTCGTCGTCTCGGCCCTCGTTCTCGCCCTGTCGGACAAGGTCTCGGCCCATGATGCGTCCGCCGGCGGCGATCATCACTGATCGGATATCCGCGCTGCGGCTCGCCTCCCGCCGCGTGCGCAATGTCACATAAACGCCGTCCGGCTTGCGTCAGCTTGCGGGCCGGCTCACGATGATCTCGTGAGCAAGATGCAGGCCGCGTTTCGGCGTTGAATACGCGGCATTGGGGGATTCATGGTCGATCCGTTCAGCGCGCGCGTTCGCGTGCGTCTCGCCGGCCGGTTGCCGGCCGTGCTCGTGTTGAGCGCGAGCCCCGTCTTCGCCCAATCCTTCGACTGTTCGAAAGCCGCGCCGCCGATCGAGACGGCGATCTGCGCATCGGCCGCCCTGCGCGCGCAGGACAATGCGCTGGCCGGCGCCTACGCCCGGGCGCAATATGCGTTGCGCGAGGACGCGCATGCGCTCGATCTTCTCAAGCAGGCGCAGCGCCAATGGATTTCCGCGCGCAACCGCGAATGCGCCCGCGTCGGCGACAAGGTCGGCGATTGCCTGACCACCTCGTATGCGACGCGCCTCGCCGAAATCGGCAAGGCGCTCGGCGCGCAGCAGACGGCCGCGCAATCGCAACCGGTTCCCGCCGTGCAACAGGCCCCTGCAGCTCAACAGGCGCCTGCGCAACCCGCGCCGCAGGCGAAACCTTCGCAGCCCGTCCAGCCGCAAGCCGCCGCGCCCGCGCCTCCGACTTCGATCGCGACGCCCGGCCCGCAGATGCAGCCCGCGACGGTTCCCGCAGATCGCGAGTCCAGCGCGCTCGTCACGATTCCAGCGCCCGGCCGCTACGCGTTGCGCGCGGAAAGCGCCAGCGGCGTCGCGCTCCAGCTTGTCGACATGATGGCGGGACCCGGCGATTCCGCGGGCGCCGCCGGCGCGCGCGACGGCCGTCTCGACGTTCTGCTCGACAAGGGCGTCTACAAGCTGCGCACCACGGGCGCGAAAGGCGCGACGAAGCCGGCGACGCTGAAGGCGGACGTCTTCCATGATGTCGCCGCGCCGGCGCAGCTCGGCGCCGATCCGCTGACGCCGGGCGATCTCGGCGATCTGCAGCAGCGTTCGTTCTGGATGGATGTTAACAAGGACGGCCGCGTCGCGATCGAGGCGCTCGGCCGCGCCTTGCAGGACCTGCGCCTGTGGCGCGACGGCGAGGAGCTTGCGGACCTCAGGCCGGACAGCGCCACCGTCGAGACGAAGGCCGGCAGGCCGATGAATCGTCTCCGGCTCGAAGGCAAGGTCGAGCCCGGACGCTATCTGGCGACGGCCTACGGCGGCGAGAGCGCGGTGTGGGTCGACGGCGCGACCGACAAGCCCTTCATGATCCGTCGCCTGACAACGCAGAGCGTCGCCGCCGGCCTCGCGGAAGCGACGGTCGGCGCCTTCGGTTCGCTACGCTTCGAGGCGCCTGCAGATTTCGATTCCTTCCGTCTCGAAGTCGCCGATCCCGCGCCGCTGCGCATGACCGTGAAACGCGGCGGCGAGCGGCGCGACGTTTCGCTGGCGAAGAACAGCCGCGATCCTTTCGTCGTCGCGACCCTGCCGGCGAAGGACCGCGCGCCGGCGATCGTCGAAATCTCCGGCCTCGAAGGTCAGGCGTTTCGGCTGCGCGCGCTGCGCGACACGCGCGACCTGCGCATCGCGGGCGGCGGCCCGACGCAGGTGATCGTCGATGTCGCCGGCGAAGGCGGCGACGAAATTCCCGCCACCGCCATTCTCGTGCGCTTCGACCAGAACAAGGCGCGGCTCGTGGCGTCCGACACGCCGCGCATCGGCCCCGGCCAGGCGTGGCGCCGCCGCTTCAACCTGCGCGGCCCGAGCACGATCCTGTTCGAGATGACCGGGCCGGGACCGGTGACGATCCGCACGCAGGGTCCCGCCGCGCGCGCCGCGATCGAGCCCGTGCTGGGCTGGCCGCCGCCGCGCGCCGACGGCCGCACGCCCGGTCGTTACGATCTCGAAGCGGGCGTATACATGTTGCGCCTGACGCCCGCCGCCGGCGCGACCGGCGTGATCGATCTCACGCTCGGACAGCCCGGCCAATTGCCCGACATGAGTCCGCCGCCCGCGCCCCGCACGGCGCTCTCGCTCGGCCTGCACAATATCGAACGCGGCGCGAGCTACGCGGCGATCGCCAACAGCGCGCCGGGCCTGCTGGTCGGCCTGCGCGCCGTCGCCTCGCCGGTCGATCTCTCGAAGGGCTCCATCGGCCTGTATCAGGGCCTGCCCGCGCCGCGCGCGGCGTCTCTGCCTGCGCCTGCGCCAGCCGCGCCGCAGATCAAGCCCGCGACGCAGCAGCGCGGCGAGGCCCAGCCGCCGCGCAGACCCGCGCATTCCGCGAGCGCGCCGAACCGTCCGCCGCGCCCGCAGCCCGCGGGTTCCACGCAGCCCGCCCCGCGCCCGCAACCCGCGCAACTCGCGCCGCAGCCGGCCGAGACGGCGCCCTCCGCGGACATCGTGTTGCAGGCGCGCGCGCCGCTCGGCGGCGCCGTTCGCGTGCGCGACCAGAAGGGCGTGGACGTCGCCTTCTCCGTATCGGATGAGAAGACGGAAAAGGATTCGCGCGTCTTCACGCTGCGCATTCCCGCGAGCGCGACGCCGCGCGCGCTCGAAATCGGATGGTTTGCGCCGGCGCCCGCGCCGCAGCCTGTGCGTCCCCGCCAGCCGTTGCAGACGATCGCCGCCGGCGCGCCGCTGCATTTCGATCTCGCCGAGGGCCAGCGCCGCGAATTCCGCATCGAGGCGAAGGAGGGCGGACTCTATCGCGTCGAGACGCTCGGCCGCCTCAAGACGGCGCTGACCATCGGCACGAATTTCCTGCCGCGCCTCGGCTCGGCGGAGGATAACGGCGCAGGTCACAACGGACTCGTGCAGACTTATCTGCGCGCCGGCTCCTATCGCGTCGCCGTCGCCGCGAAAGATTCGAGCGGGCGTCTCGGCCTGACGGCGACGCCTGCTGAAATGATTACGACCGGCGCGCTCAGCCCCGGCGGTTCGGCGCGTGCGACCTTGTCGGACGGGCGCGGCGCGATTACGCCGATCGAGATCGGCAAGGCCGGCGACTATCGCCTCGATCTCTACGCGCTCGGGCGCGATCTCTCCGCGCGTCTCGAAGACGCCGACGGCTGGCCGCTGACGGCGCCGGGGCCTCTCAGGAGTCTCGAGATCAAACTCGAACCCGGCAAATATCGTCTCGTGACGCCGCCGGTCGACGTCGATGCGCGCATGGTCGCGCGCCTCACCGCGATCACGCCCGACGTCGCGCTCGAAGGCCACGGTCCGCACCGGCTCGCCTTCGACGACGAGCAGAAACTGCAATGGCGGGAGCCCGCGACGAAGGACGTCCCGCGGACGCCCGACGTCTGGACCTTCGCGCTGAAGGGCGAGGCGAAGATCGATCTGTCGATTTCCGACGGCATGATCGGCGACATTATCCGCGGCGAGAAGGAGAGCGTCGGCAAGGTTACGAAGGACCGCCCCTTTTCCGGCAAGCTCGGCGCCGGCGCCTATCGCGTCGAGGCGCGCGCCATCGGCCGCGACGACCGCCTCAATTATGCGATCACGCTCAAATCCGACGAATTGCAGCCGGACGAGCCGCGCTTCGTCGATCTGCCGGCGAAGCTCGATTTCGCGATCGCCGAGGACGGCGTCGTCAACCTCACCTCCTTCGGCCGCAAAGATCTGAAAGGCGTGCTGCGCGACGCCAACGGCGCGGTCGTCGAACGGCTCGCGGGCCGCCAGAACGACTGGAACATCGCCATGTCGCGCCGCTTGCCGGCCGGCCGCTATTCGCTGGCGCTGAGCGCGATGAAGGCGGAAGCGGGCGCCGACGAGACGCCGCCCGAAACCTCCGACGATGACGGCGCGGCCCGCGCGGAAAAGAGCGACGACAGCGTGGAAGTGCGGCTCGCGCTGCCCGCGGAAAAGGACGCGCCCGCGCTGAAGGCCGACGGCGCCGCGCACACTGTTGGCGCCAATGTAACCCGCTTCGCGTTGCCCGAGGCGCCGGCCGGCGCGCTTGCGCTGGTCGCCGCGCGCGCGGCGTCCGAGCTCGTGTTGTCGGTCGAGCGCCGCGAGCCCGATGGAAGCTGGCGCGTCGTCGGCTTCGAACGCGGCCAGACGCCGCTCGTCGCCTGGCCCGCCGGGACGGACAAGGCGCAGATGCGCGCGTCGGTCTGGTCGATCGACGGCGCCGACGCGCCGGTCGACATCGTCGCGCGCGCCGTGACGCGCAATCCGCAGGAGTCCGCGTCGGCGACGCTCGAACCGCTCGCGCTCGACGCGGTCGGCCAGAATCTTCGCATCGGCCTCGCGCGCGCGGCTTCCGCCGCCGTCGTCGATCTGAGGACCGCGAGCGACGAACTTTATGTGGGTTCGCAGGAAGGCCACGCGCTGACGCGCGCCGACGCCGGCGCGCTCGCGCCGCAATCTGAACGCCTGTGGTTCGTCGCGCGCGACGCGGCGCTCGACAAAATCGAAGCGCCGGCGTTCGCCTGGACGGGCGAGCCCATCGCGCTGGCGCTCGGATCGAACGAAAGCGCGATCCTGCCCGCGCCGCAGCCCGCCGAAGGCAAGGCGCGGATCTGGCGGGCGGCCTCCGCCTTCGGGCAGCCGGGCCTTGACGCCGGCCGCGGCATGGCGGTCGGCGACAATGTCGCGGCCGCGCTCGCCGGCGCAAGTCCGCTGCGCGTGTGGAACGCGGGCGGCGGGGAGCCGCTGCGCGTCGACCTCGAATCGATCGACGTGACGATCGCGGCCAGGCGCGCGGCGAGCGGCGAAACAGCGATCCTGCTGCCGCCGTTGACAGCGCAACCCATAACGCTCGGCGGCGGCGACAAGAAGCTCGACATCGATCTTGCGGCAGGAACGGCGGCTTTCGCCGCGCCCGGCGAAAGCGACGCGCTCGCGTTGCACGCCGTCAACGCCGCGCTCTCGCGTTCGCTCGGATCGAGCGCTTCCGAGATCTGGCTCGTCAATTTGACCGACAAGCCGCAGCCGGTTCGCCTCGCCGCGACGCCGGTCAGGATGGACTCGATCGCGCTCGATCGCATCGCCAGGCGCTTCTTCGGCGCGGCGGGCTCGACATCGCTGCATGTCGACGCGCAGAAGGGCGACGTGCTGCGTGTCGAAGGCGCCGAGGCGACTTTCGTCGCCAAGTCGGGCCGCGTGCTGCGCGGATCGACGCTCACGCTCGACGGCCCTGGCGATGTGGCGCTGTCCTACCAGCCGGGTCTCGTCGCGGCCTGGCTCGAACGCGCGGGCGCCTCGGCCTGGCCGAAAGTTTCCGCGCGCGCCGTGACGGCGCCGGCCTCTCTCAAGCTCGAGGGGCCTGCCATGGCCTTCGCGCTGAAGCAGGACAAGCCGCAACTCATCGGCGTCTCCACCAGCGCGCCGGTCGTCGTCGCGCTGGAGCAGAACGGCGCGCGCGAATTGAAGCTCTACGCCGCCGGCGCCGACTTCCGCCGCTATGTCGCGGCGGGCGAGGCCACGCTGACGATCTATGCGCCGCATGACGGATCGCTCGGCGGCGCGCTGGACCTGACGTCCGCGCCGGTGCTGCCGGCGAAGGAGGGCATGGGCGACGCGGTGGCGGTCGCGCCGGGCGCAAGCGCGCTCTTCGGCTTCGAGGTGAGGAAGGCTTCCGAGATCGGCATCGGCCTGCGCGCCGATCCCGATCGCGCCGAAGCGCGGCTGATGGACGAGAGCGGCAGGCTGATCGGAACCGGCGTATCGCAGATCAGGAAGCTGGCGCCCGGCCGCTACATCCTCGAAGCGCGCATGCCGGCGGATGCGCCCGCCGCGACCGTGCAACCGGCGCTCATCGGTCTCGACCCGCCGCCCGCGGGCCCGCCGCCGGACGAGATCGCCAAATATCTGACCGCCGCCGGTCTCAAGCCGAACGCTCCGACAACGCAAGCCCGCTGAGACGAGATCATGAAACGCATTTCTCTCGCGCTCCTCTTCGCCGGAGGCCTCGCCGCGCTCTCGCAAGCCGCCTTCGCGCAGGCCGACCGCAAGCCCGCGCCCGCAAAGCCGCAGGCGGCCGTCGCGACGGACATTCCGACCGACAAGCTCGTCCGCGCCGACGGCGCCCGCGTCGTGCCGGACCGCTTCCTGCGCGCCTGGGATCCGATCACGGTCTTCTTCGATTCGGACGCGGGCCCGGCGGCGGGCGGTCCCGAGGACAGACCCGAACGCCTCGTGACCATGACGCCGAAGACGGCGGGCGAATGGCGCTGGATCGGCGCGCGCGCCCTGCAGTTCCGTCCCGCCGATCCGTGGAAGGCGCTGCAACGCGTGGAAATCAGGACGAAGGACGCCCACGCGAAACTCGTCGCCTTGCTGCCCGCGCCGGAATCGACCTCGCCGTCCGACGGCGCCGATCCCGTGACCGATCTCGACCAGATCGCGCTCACCTTCGCCGAGCCTGTCGACATGGCGGCGCTCACGCGTCTCATCTCGGTCGAATTGCGCAAGGCGCCCGGCGTCTCGCCCGAAGGAGCGCAGGCTCTGGCCAGGCGCGATTTCGACATTCGCCCGCTCGAGCGCGCCAAGCGCGACGACAAGCAGACCTACGTCGTGCGCTTCAAGTCGTCGATCCCGGACGGCCGCGTCGCCGTGCTGCGGTTGAAACTGTCCGACGAGCCGGGGCTCGACGATCCGATCTTCGAACTGCGCGCGCGCACGGCCGCGCCCTTCGCGATCAGCGACGCCGATTGCGGCCGCGGCTGGAGCGGCGCGAAGCGCGACGACGTGCTGCAATGCGCGTCGCAAGGCGCAGACAGCGACGCCGGCGCCGATGACGAGAAGCCCTCCTATCAGGCCGCGCCGAAGCGCCGCCTGACGCTGAGCTTCACCGCGACTCCCGAAAGTCTCGACATCATGCGCGCGCGCGAGGCTCTGCGCATCACGCCGGCGGTCGACGATCTCTCCGTCGAGCCGGATGGAACACGCCTCAAACTCACCGCGCGTTTCCTGTCGGATCGCGTCTATGAGATCGCGGTCGCCGAAGGCGCGCTGTCGGACGAACGCAAGCGTCCGCTCGCGGAAAGCTATGCGCAGAAATTCTCCTTCGCCGCCGACAAGCCGTCGATCGCCTGGGACGCGGGGTCGGGAATCGTCGAGCGGCTCGGCCCGCAATTCCTGCCGCTGCGCGGGCGCGGCTACGACCGCGCCGACGTGCGCATTCACGCGATCGATCCGCTGTCGCGCGATTTCTGGCCCTTCCCCGGCGACGGCGTCGAGACCGAGGACGCCGCGGCGCCGCCGCTGCCCGGCAAGGAGCCGCGCGCCTGGAAGGATGCGGCCAACGCCGAGCCCGACGCTATCGCCGAACGCATCAAGGCGCTAGGCTCGCCGGCGGTCTCGACGCTCGTCGAATTGCCGATCCGCCGCGGCGGCGTCGACGCCAAGTTCGGTCTCGACCTGAAAGCGCAATTCGCGAAAGTCGCGGGCGCCGGTCAGCCCGGCGCCTATCTCGTCGGCCTGCGTCCGACGGACGGAACCAAGCGCCGCTGGCTGCGCGTGCAGGTGACAGACCTTTCGCTCGCGGCGATCGAAGAAGTGAAGAACGTGCGCTTCGTCGTCACCTCGCTGTCGAACGCCGCGCCGGTCGAGGGCGCGCAATTCCGTCTCGAAGGATTGAAGGACGAGAAATTCGTCACGCTCGCGCAGGGGCAGACCGACGCCAGGGGCGAGTTCTCCTGGAACCTCGACAAGCGCGAGGACGCCGACATCCGGCGCATCGTCGTGACCAAGGGTCTCGACACGCTCGTTCTGTCGCCCGACGAGGCGCCCTCCCAATATGCGCAGGAGAACTGGACGAAGCCGGAGGAAAGCTGGCTCGCCTGGGCGACCAATACGGAGGACGAGCGCAAGCCGCTGGCGAAGAACCTCTGTCACGTCTTCACCGAACGGCCGATCTACCGGCCCGAGGAGCCCGTGCATTTCAAAGGCTATGTGCGCGACTATCTCGCCGGGCGGCTCACGCCTGCAAAGAAGGGCGGCGTGCTCGTCGTCAACGGCCCGAACAATCAGGAATGGCGCATTCCCGTGAAGGTCGACGCTTTCGGAAGCTTCTATCACAAATTCGACGTCGCGACGCCGGCGACCGGCGACTACACCGCAAGGTTCGAACCGGACGGCGCGAAGCCGAAGGCCAAAAAAGCAGACAGCGAAGACAGCGCCGCCGACGACAAGAAAGGCGACAAGGACGCGATCTCCGTCGAGGACGGCGGCGACGGAACGAAATCCGCCGCCGAGCAGCCCGACGGCGAGAGCGACGTCGCGGCGAACGACGGGCCGCAGACCTGCGGCGAGACGGCCTTCAAGAAGGAAGCCTATCGCCTGCCGACCTTCGAGGTCGTGCTCAACGCGCCGCAGACCGTTCCGCTCGACGCGCAATTCTCCGTCGATCTGGTGTCGCGCTATTTCGCCGGCGGCCTCGTCGCCGAACGCCCGGTGAAATGGCGCGCCGCGCAGTTTCCGTATGTCTGGTCGCCGCCGGGACGCGAGGGCTTCCTGTTCTCGACGGATTCGCGCTTTTCCGGCGAGGCGAAGTTCAAATCCTCGCCCGTGCTCGAGCGCGACGGCCGCACCGACAGCGGCGGCGCCTCGCGCATGACCTTCGACACGACGATCGAACCGACCGCGCAGCCGCGCCGCTATTCGATCGAGGCGACGGTGACCGGCGACGACGACACGGAAGTGCGCAACGTCGTCAACATCATCGCGACCCCGCCGTTCGCGCTCGGCGTGAAGACGCCGCGCTACGTGGAGAAGCCGGGCGCCATCGAGCCGCAGATCATCGCGGTCGACGGCAAGGGCGATGCGGTCGAGGGCCTCGACATGACGGTCCGCTTCGTCAAGCGCAACTGGGTCTCGACTTTGCAGGCGAGCGATTTTTCGCAGGGCGCGGCGAAATACGTCACGCAGACGATCGACGACACGCTGGTCGAGCGCAAGGTGACGAGCGTGAAGGATGCGCAGAAGCTCTCCTTCGAGGCGAAGGAGGCCGGCGTCTATCTCGTGCAGGTCGAGGCCTACGACAGGATCGGCCGTCGCCAGCAGGTGAGCGTCGATTTCTTCGTCGGCGGCCAGACGCCCGTCACCTGGGCGCGCGCGCCTGCGCAGACAGCGACGGTGACGACCGACAAGGAAGCTTACGCGCCGGGCGAAACCGCGACGCTCGTCGTGCAATCGCCGTTCCAGAAGGCGCGCGCGCTCGCCATTGTCGAGGAGCCCTCGGGGACCAATCGCTACGACTGGATCGACATCGACAACGGTTTCGGCCGCTACACGACGACGCTCGCGAAAGAGGAAATGCCGAAGCTCGCCGTGCATTTCCTCATCATGCGCGGGCGCCTGCCGGATACGGCGCCGAATGCGTCGGCGCCCTTCGACCAGGGCAAGCCCGTCACCATTGCCGCCACGAAATGGCTTGTTGTCACGCCGGTGCAGAACATCGTCAACGTCAAGCTCGACGCGCCCGGTAAGGCGCGGCCGGGCGAGGAGGTCGAGGCGACCATCCGGCTGACGGATGAAAAGGGCGCTCCGCTTTCGGGCGAGGCGACGTTCTGGATGGTCGATCAGGCCGTTCTGTCGCTGGCCAAGGAGCGCCGCCTCGATCCGTTGCCGGACTTCATCGTCGAGCGCCCGACCACGATGGCCGCGCGCGACACGCGCAACATGGCGTTCGGCGTGCTGCCGCTGGAGGAAATTCCGGGCGGCGACGCCGGCCTCGACGAATGGGGCGCAGAGACGAACATCTCCGTGCGCAAGAATTTCACGCCGGTGCCGATCTATCTGCCGAGCGTGAAGATCGGCGTCGACGGCGTCGCGAAGATCAGGATCAAGCTGCCGGACACGCTCACCGTGTTCAAGCTGCGCGCCAAGGCGGTGAGCGGTCCCGACCGATTCGGCTTCGCCACGGGCGAAATGCTGATCCGCCAGGCGCTCGTCGCGCAGCCCGCGCTGCCGCGCTTCGTGCGGCCGGGCGACACGTTCGAGGCCGGCCTGATCGCGCGCGTGGTGGAAGGTCCGGGCGGCGCTGGCCGCGCGAGCTTCGCGGCTGATGGCCTGAAGCTCGCGAGCGGCGATCAGGCCTTCGCCTGGGAGGGCGGCAAGCCCGCGCGCCTCGAAACCAGGGCGAGCGTGGGCGAGGAACGAGCGGACCCCGTGAAGCTGACCTTCGCGGTGACGCGCGACGCCGACAAGGCGCGCGACGCTGTCGAACTTACGCTGCCCGTCAAACCCGATCGCACGCCGGTGCGGCGCTACGAGATCGTCGACGTGCCCGCGGGTTCTTCGAAGACGCTTCCCGCGGCGCCGGCCAGCGCGCGCGCCGGAACCTTCCGCCGCACGCTGGCGGTGGCCGCCGATCCCGCCATCGTGCGGCTGATCGCGGGCCTCGATGCGCTGATCGAATATCCCTACGGCTGCACGGAGCAGCGCATCTCGCTGGCGTTCGCCGGAGTCGCGCTGAAGAACTTCACGCCGATCATGTCGGCGGTCGGGCTCGACAAGCGCATCGGGCAGGACGTGAAGAACACGGCCATCGCGATCGATCAGGCGATCGACGCCGACGGCCTGGTGGCCTTCTGGCCGCGCGCGAAAGGCAATGTGTCGCTGACAGCCTGGGCCTATTCCTTCCTCGTCGCGGCCAAGCGCGCGGGCGAACCGGTCGACGACAAGCTGACGGACCGCCTCGCCAATGTGCTGAAACTCGCGCTGCGCTCCGACTATCCGCGCCTGATGAGCGGACTGGAATTGAGCGAGCGCGTGGAGGCGCTGACGGCTCTCGCCGACGGCGGCAAGCTCGATGAGGCCTATGTGGCGGAACTCGCGCGCCGCGTCGATTTCATGGCCCCGGTCAGCGTCGCGGAAATGGCCTCGGCCGCCACGCACGCGCCGAACGTCGACCGCCGCACGGTCGCTTCGCTCTTGGAAACGATGTGGAGCCGCGTGAAGATCGTGTCGCGCAACGGCGCGCCGGCCTACGGCGGCATCGCGAGCGAAAGCGAGGACCCGCGCATCCTGCCCTCCGAGGCGCGCAGCCTCGCGGAGATGACGCGCGCGGTCGCGCTTGGCGCGCCCGACGACCCGCGCTTCCCCGTGCTGCGCGACGGCCTCATGCGCATCGGCGAGGGCGACGGCTGGGGCTCGACCAACGCTACCTCCGCGGCCGTGCGCGCGCTGGCCGCTGCCTGGCGCCGCCCGCTCGCGCCGATCGCGTTGACTTTGACCGAGGGCGGCAACGCAAAGGTGCTGACGCTCGACGCCAACAATCCGGCGCTGCGCGTGGTCAGCGATGCGACAGGCGCGGTCACGCTCGCCAATACGAGCCACGAGCCGGTCGTCGTGCTGGTCGATACGCGCTACGAGTCGAGCGAGCCGGGCGCGAAGGCGCAGGCCTTTTCGAACGGCTTCGCGCTCTCGCGCTCGCTGGCGAAGGTCGTGGGCGATGCGCCGCCGGAGAAGCTGACGGCCGGCGCCGACGGCGCGATCAACGTGAAGGTCGGCGATGTGATCGAGGAGACGGTCGAACTCGTCAATCCGCAGGACCGCACGCATGTCGCGATCGCGCTGCCGCTGGCGGCGGGTTTTGAGCCGATGAACCCGAATCTGGCGACCGCGCCCGCCGAGGCGCAGCCCTCCGCCGCGCCGACGCTGAGCCCCACATGGACGTCCTTCGGCGACGACCGCGTGTTCTACGCCTACGACCAATTGCCCAAGGGCAATTACCGCTTCGTTTACCGGCTGAAGGCGCAGACCGCTGGGACGTTTACGCAACCCGCCGGGCTGGCCGAGACGATGTATCAAAAGGGCCTGCAAGGCGCGAGCGGGGGAGCGCGGATTGTCGTTGCGCGGTGAGGACCATCTCTCCGCCTCCGCGCCGTCATTGCGAGGAGCGGAGCGACGAAGCAATCCATCCCCGAGACGGGGAGATGGATTGCTTCGCTTCGCTCGCAATGACGGAAAGCGGCTCGCGGTCGGGCTCGCCTGCCTTACGACGATTGCCGCAATCGCCCTCGCCGCCGTCGCCCTCTCCCGCGCTCATCTCGCCGCCCCCAAACCAACTCTCATCGTCACCGACCGCAACGGCGCCTTCATCACGCAAGTCTCCTTCGCCGAAGACCGCAATGCCGCCGACTACGGCTACTGGCCGCTCGAGCGCGCGCCGGACCGCGTCGTGCGCGCGACGCTGGCGCTGGAGGACAGGCGCTTCGCCGAGCATTTCGGCGTCGATCCGCAATCGGTGGCGCGCGCGCTCTGGAAAAATCTGCGCGGACGCGGCCAGCGCTCCGGCGCCTCCACCATCGCCATGCAGATCGCGCGCATGCAGAATCCCGCGCCGCGCAATCTTCTCAACAAGGCGATCGAGGCGGCGACCGCGGTCGCGCTGACGGCGCGTTACGGCCGCGAGGCGCTGCTGGCGCATTACCTGCGGCTGACGCCCTACGGCAACGGCAGCCACGGCATTGCGCACGCCGCGCGCTTCTATTTCGACAAGCCCGTCGCCGATCTGTCGTGGGCCGAGATCGCGCTGCTCTCGGCTGTGCCGCAATCGCCGACGCGCATGAACCTGCTCAAGCCCGAGGGCATGAACCGCGCGATCCGGCGCGGCCAGCGCGCGCTGGAGGAGCTGGCGCGGCAGGGCGTCATCACGCCGCTCGAATTCGCGGACGCGAAGAAACAGCTCGCGCGCATGCACACGCCGCGCGCGCTGCGTCGGCCGGACGCGCTGCATGTCGCGCTGCTCTACGAGCGTCTGGCGCGCGAAGGCCGCATCGCGCCGGCGACGCCATACGATCCGCGCGTGCGTGCGACGCTCGATCTCGCCCTGCAGGCGCAGGCGACGAAGATCGCGCGCAAATATCTCGGCCCGTGGCGCGACGCCGGCGCCGAGCAGGCCGCGGTGATGATCGTCGAACGCGGCAGCCGTGAAATTCTCGCGCGCGTCGGCTCGACGGATTATGCCGACAGGCGCGCCGGCGCCTTCGATTTCACGCGCGTGCAGCGCTCGCCCGGCTCCACGCTCAAGCCTTTCCTCTATGCGCTGGCGCTGGAGCGCGGCGCCATCAAGCCGACCGACATCATGGCCGACCTGCCGGAAGGCGCGTCGGGGGTGAACAATGCCGACGGCATGTTTCTGGGGCCGCTGCTGCCGCGGCAGGCGCTGGCCAATTCGCGCAATGTGCCGGCGACCAATCTCCTGAAGCAGACGGGCCTCGAAACGACCTTTCGCTTCCTGCACGACCTCGGTCTGCACAATGTCGAGGCGCCGGCGGAGAATTTCGGCCTGTCGATGGCGATCGGCTCACTGCCGACCAGTCTCGAACATCTCGTGCGCGCCTATTCCGCCTTGGCCGAGGACGGAAAATTCGCCGATCTCGTCTATGCGAAGGATCAGCCGCAGCGCGAGCCGCGCCGTCTGATCTCGACCGATTCGTCGCGTCTCGTCGCGTCCTTCCTGTCCGATCCCGTCGCGCGCCTGCCGAGTTTTTCGCGCTACGGGCCGACCGAATACAATTATCCGGTCGCGCTCAAAACCGGCACGTCGCAAGGCTATCGCGACGCCTGGATCGTCGCGTTCTCCGAGAAGGTCGTCGTTGGCGTCTGGGTCGGGCGCGGCGACGCGGGTCCGATGAAGAACGTCAGCGGCGCGACCGCGCCCGCGCGCATCGCGCATGCGCTGCTCGACGCCATCCATCGCGTGAAACCGGGCGACATCACCGCCGGCCGCTTCCCGCCGCCGCCCGGCCGCGTCGCCGTCGACATCTGCGCGACGAGCGGCAAGGTGTCGACGGGCGCCTGCGGCCAGACGCTGACCGAATGGGTGCGGCCGGATGAAATGCCGCCGCGCGCCGAAGCGATCGAGACGCCCGCGCCGATCCTGCGCGGCTGGGCGCGCGAGGAGGGCTACCGGATCGCGGAGCCGGCGTCGGCGAGCGGCGATGTGAAGCTCATCGTCTCCACGCCCGAGAACAACAGCCGCATCTGGGCCAATCCGGAGCAGCCCGCATCGCTCAACCGCCTCATCCTGAAAGCGCGCGTCGAACCCCGCGTGGAGCAGATCGTCTGGTATGTCGATGGCGAGCCTTTCGCGATCACCGATCCCGACAGGCCCGTCTACTGGCCGATGAAGGCCGGCGCGCATCGCATCCAGGCGCGCCTGCCATTGCGCGCGGGGGCCTCGAAGGCGGTGCATGTGACGATCGAATGAGGGGATGGTCGCCGCGGCCTGCCGCGCTATCTGGACACGCTCGCCAATCAATCGCGAGGAAGCTCCGATGAAGATAGCTCCATATCTCGGCTTCGACGGCAATTGCGCCGAGGCGTTCCGGTTTTACGAAAAGGCGCTGCACGGCAAGATCGACATGATGATGACCTACGGCGAATCGCCGATGGCGGC
This sequence comes from Rhodoblastus sp., assembly GCA_036796555.1. Classification (GTDB taxonomy): domain Bacteria; phylum Pseudomonadota; class Alphaproteobacteria; order Rhizobiales; family Beijerinckiaceae; genus JAJXWB01. The sequence continues at coordinate 20,837 of DAIRCS010000048.1, forward strand.
GCAAACGCCCGCCGATCAGCACGGCCGCATCATGCATGTGCACATGACGGTGGGCGGGCAGAGCCTGATGGGCGGCGACGCGCCGAAGGGCATGCACCAGAAACCTGCGGGATTCATGGTTTCGCTGCATACCGAGAACGAAGCGGAGGCCGAGCGCGTGTTTGGCGAGTTGAGCGCGGGCGGCGTGGTCAACATGCCGATGGGCGAAACGTTCTGGGCGAAGCGTTTCGGGATGGCGATCGACAGGTTCGGCACGCCGTGGAGCGTGAACTGTCCGAAGCCGATGTGAGCGGGCCGCCCCTATTCCGGCGTCCGAATTTCGGCCTATGATCCTGTCCGACAAGAATTACGGAGAGGAAACATGGCCGATCTCATCGAGTCCTTCGACAACGGCGTCCTGGAAATCGTCTTCAACCGCCCGGAGCGCAAGAACGCGCTGAGCGGCGAGATGCTGACGATGCTGAACGCGGCGCTGCAACGCGCGGCCCTCGACCCGCAGGTGCGCTGCGTGCTGCTGTCGGGCGCCGAAGGCTCGTTCTGCGTCGGCGGCGACGTGAAGGGATTTGCGGCCGGCGGCGGCGCGGGCGGAGGCCTGCCGATGGACCAGCGCGCGGCCAATCTGCGCCAGTCCATGGAATCCGCGCGCCTGCTGCACGAAATGCCGAAGCCGACCATCGCGGCGATCGAGGGCGCGGCGGCCGGCGCCGGCCTCTCGCTCGCCATGGCCTGCGACCTGCGCATCTGCGGCGAGACGGCGAAGATCACCACCGCCTTCGCCAAGGTCGGCCTGTCGGGCGATTTCGGCGGCACCTATTTCCTGTCGCAGCTCGTCGGCCCCGCCAA
>DAIRCS010000049.1:0-21498 GCA_036796555.1 Rhodoblastus sp.
ATATGCCGAACATGGCGATCGCGCTGACCAGCGAATTGCGCGTGAGCACGCTGACGGCGTCGCCGGCCTTCACGCCGGCCGCGAGCAGCCCGCCGGCGAACCGGTCGGTCATGTCGACGAATTGCGAGAAGGTGAGCCGCACCGCGTCTTCGCCGTAATGGATGAAGACCTTGTCGGGCCAGCGCTCCGCGCATTCCCGCAGCTTGTCGGGCGCGATGTCGCCCTGCGCGACCATTTCGGCGAAAGCCTGTTCGGGGGTCATGATGCGTTCCTATCGCTTGAGCGTCGGGTCGAGCGCGACGCGCAGGCTCTCGCCGAGCGCGTTGAAGGCGAGCGCGGTGAAGAGAATGGCGAGGCCCGGCGGATACATCTGCTCCGGCGCGACATCCATCGTCTGGTAGGCGCGCGCCAGCATCGCGCCCCAGCTCGGGTTCGGCGGCTGCACGCCGAGGCCGAGAAAGCTGAGGCTCGCTTCGGCCAGCAGCGCGCCCGCCAGCAGCAGCGTCACCTGCACGATGACCGGTTGCACGGTGTTCGGCAGGACGTGACGCCACAATATGTGCGGCGTCGAGGCGCCGAAGCAGCGCGCAGCGTCCACGTAGAGCTCGTGCCGCACGACCAGCGCGCGCGCCCGCGCGAGTCGTGCGAGCTGCGGCGCGAAGACAATGCCGACCGCGATCATGCCGTTTGTGAGCCCGATGCCGAGCGCGCCGGTGACGGCGATGGCGAGAACGATGGCCGGGAAGGACAACAGCGTGTCGATCGTGCGCGAGATGACGTCGTCGATCCATCCGCCGAAATAGCCGGCGACGAGACCGATCGGCACGCCGATGACAATGGCGATGCCGACGGCGAGGAAGCTGGCGTAGATCGTCGCCGGCGCGCCGTGGATCAGCCGGCTCAGGATGTCGCGGCCGAGATCGTCCGTGCCGAGCCAGTGCGCCGCGCTCGGCTCAGCCAGCATGTCGTTGACGTTCTGCGCGGTCGGCGAATAGGGCGACAGCCAGGGCGCGGCGATGGCGACGATCACCAGCGCCGCGAGCCAGGCGAGCGCCAGCGCCGCCCGCATGTCCCGCCGTAGATAGGCCAGGACGGCGCTCATCGCCCGATCCTCGGGTCGATGGCCGCGCACAGGACGTCGGTGACGAGATTGACGAGAATGACGACGATCACCATGGCGAAGACGACGCCCTGCACTACCGTGAAATCGCGCTGGATGGCGGCATGGACGATCAGCCCGCCCATGCCGGGAATGGCGAAGACGGCCTCCACCACCACGGTCGCGGCGAGCAGCCGGTTGAACAGCAGGCCCGTCACCGTCAGCAGGTTGACGGCGATGTTCTTGAGCCCGTGCCGCCACAGGATCGTCGACGTCTTCAACCCCTTCGCGCGCAACGTGCGCACGAATTGCGAGCTCATGACGTCGAGCAATGCGCCGCGCGTCTGGCGCGCGACCTCCGCCATGCCGCCGGCGGCCAGCGCCAGCGCCGGCAGCGTCGCGTGATAGAGCGCGTCCGAGGGCGATGCCGAAAACGGTGTCGCGCCGGTCGCGGGAAAAATGTTCCACCGCAGGGCGAATAGCGAGACGAGGATCATCGCCAGCCAGAAATTCGGCACGGCTATGCCGACGGAGGCGAGCGTCATCGCCGCGCGGTCGATCAGGCCGTTCGGCCGCGCGGCGGCCGCGGCGCCGAGCGGCACGCCGACGATCAGCGCGAGGGCGAGCGCCAGCGCGACGATCAGCAGCGTGTGCGGAAAGCAGCGCGCGATCGACGTCAGGACCTGCTCGCCGGAGAGGATGGATTGCGAGAGGTCGCCATGCGCGGCCTTCCACAGCCACGCGCCGTATTGCACGAGGAAGGGCCGGTCGAGCCCGTAGAGCCTGCGGATTTCCTCGACGCGCTGGTCGGTGGCGTTGTCGCCGGCCAGCGTCGCCGCGACGTCGCCCGGCAGCAGCTTCAGGAGGCCGAAGACGATGAAGGTCGCGAGCACGACGACCGGCGCCGCCTGGACCAGGCGGCGCGCGATCACACGAAGCGCGGAATGCTGCGCCACGCTCAGCCCTCGAGCCAGACGCCTTCGTATTTCGGCTTGCCGAGAAGGTTCGGCTTGTAGCCCTTCACCTTCGCAGCATGCGCGTCGAGCTCGAACTGGAACGCGAGCGGGCAGACCAGAGCATTCTCCATCACGATCCGCTGCACCTTCGAGAAGGCCTTCTTGCGGTCTTCGAGATTTTCGGTGGCGCGCGTCGCCTTCAGCGCGTCCGGCAGCTCGGCCGGCACGTCCGCGCGGCCGGCGTTGAAATAGGAATCCTTCGAATACATCAGCGTATAGGTGAGGCTCGGGTCCGGCCGCCCCGTCCACGCCGAAACGAGGCCCGCGCCCTTCTTGTCCTTGCCGAAGAAGGCCGCGCTCATTTCCGCGATCGAGCCGTTGGCGAACTGGGCTTTCAGGCCGACCCTGGCGAACTGCTCGATCAGGATTTCGGCGCGGCGCACGGAATCCTGATCCGTGTAGCCGATGAGCTCGAGCACGTAGCCCTCGGGAACGCCGGCCTCCTTCAGGAGCGCGCGCGCCTTGTCGGGATCGTGCGGATAGAGTTTCGCGACATCCGCGTCATAGGCCCAGTGCGAGGACGGCAGGTTCATGAAGGCGGGTTCGCCCACGCCGTCCAGCGTCGCCTTGACGAAGGTCGCGCGGTCGACGGCGTGATTGAGCGCCTTGCGCACGCGAATGTCGTTGAACGGCGGCCTGCTCCAGTTGAAATAGATCTGCTGGCAATAGACGGTCGGGCCGCTCGCCTGCTTCAGCGCGCTCGCGCGCTGAAGCATCATCTTCTGGCGCGCGGGCAATTGATAGACGAGGTCGTTCTGGCCTGCGATCACCGAGCGCAGCGCGGTTGCGGATTCCGGAATGATCGCAAATTCGATTCCGTCCGGATAAGGCTCGCCCGCGCGCCAGTATTTGTCGTGGCGCTTGACGACGAGCTTCTCGTTGTCGGTCCAGCTCACGAAGGCGTAGGCGCCGGCGCCGACGGGCTTGCGGTCGAGATTGCCGCCCGCCGCCTTGAGCGCGGTCGGCGAAACCATCATGCCCGCGCGGTCGGACAGAATGCCGGGCAGGGCGGTGTCGGGCTGCGAAAGTTTCAGCGTCACCTGCAGCGGGCCTGTCGCCTCCACCGAGGCGACGGTGACGAGATCGGCCTTGATGTTGGAGCGCGTATCTGTCTTGGCGCGCTCGAGATTGAACTTCACTGCGTCCGCGTCGAGCGGCGTGCCGTCGTGAAAGGTCACGCCGCTGCGCAGGTTGAGCACGAGCGTCTGCGGATCGGGATATTTCCAGCTTTCCGCGAGGCCGGGCTTCGGCTTCAGCGTCTCGTAGTCCCATTCCGTCAGCGTGTCGAACATCGGGAACAGCATCGTGTGGTCGGCGCCGGAGCCGCCGGTCGCCGGATCGAGGCTCGACGGATTGGCGTTGGCGGCGATCTTCAGCACGCCGCCCCTCTTCGGCGCGCCCTGGGCGAGCGCAAACCGATCGGCGAATGCGCTCGCGCCGGCGGCGCCCGCCAGGGCCATCGCCTCGCGCCGCGTCAGGCGCGCCAATGTCTTGGTGTCCATGTTGTCCTCCCTTTTGTCATGCGCCGGTCTTCGTGTCAGCGCTTCGTTCCTCTGCGACGAATTGTTCCGCGAAATGGCAGGCTGCCCAATGATCCCGCGCAATCTCGCGCCAGTCCGGCGCGCGCGCCGCGCAAATGTCGGCGGCATGCGCGCAGCGCGTGCGGAAATGGCAGCCGGACGGCGGATGGATCGGGCTCGGTATCTCGCCTTCGAGCAGGATGCGCTCGGCCTTGCGCATATGCGCGGGCAGCGGCGTGGGCTCGGCCGACAGAAGCGCGCGCGTGTAGGGATGGATGGCCGCTTCCGTCACCGCTTCGGCGGGGCCGAGTTCGACGAGACGTCCGAGATAGGCCACCGCGATGCGGTCGCTGATGTGCGAGACGACCGACAGGTCGTGCGTGATGAAGAGATAGGTGAGCCCGAGTTCGCGCTGCAGTTCGGCGAACAGGTTCAGCACGTCGCCGCGAATGGACATGTCGAGCGCGGCCACCACTTCGTCGCAGACGATCAACTCCGGCTTCATCGTCAGCGTGCGCGCGATGACGACGCGCTGCTTCTGCCCGCCGGACAATTGATGCGGATAGCGCGCGCCGATTTCCGCCGGCAGGCCGACGCGCGCCAGCGCCTGCTGGGCCGCGCTGCGCCGTTCCTCGCGCGCGCCGACGCCGGCGATCTCCAGCGGCTCCATCACCGAGGTCAGGATCGTGCTGCGCGGATCGAGCGCGGCGTTCGGGTCCTGGAACACGATCTGCCAGGCGCGCCGCGCCGTGCGGAAGTCGCGCGCCGATAATGTCGCGGCGTCGATCCCGTCGTGCAGGATCGCGCCGTCGGTCGGCTCGACGAGATGCACGACGGCGCGGCCGATCGTTGTCTTGCCCGAACCGGATTCGCCGATCAGCCCGAACGTCTCGCCCTTGAATATGTCGAACGAGACGCCGTCGACGGCCTTCACCGTCGCGCCGCGCTCGGCGGCGGGAAATTCCACGCGCAGGTCGCGCACGGAGAGCGTGGGCGTGCGGGCTTCGCTCATGCGGCGACGCCCGGCAGCGCGAGATCGCGGAAGCGCCAGCAGCGCACGCGCCGTCCGTCGCCCGCATCCTGCAACGCCTGCGGCTGCTCGCAGCCGGTCGTCGCATGGGCGCAGCGCTCGCGGAAACGGCATCCCGCCGGCATCTGGCCGAGCGTCGGCACGCGGCCGGGAATGGAGGGCAGGGCGCTGCGGCGCGCGCTCAGCCGCGGCAGCGCGCGCAGCAATCCGGACGTGTAGGGGTGCAGCGGATGCTCCAGCGCGTCGTCCACGCGCGCGTCTTCGACGATCTCGCCCGCATACATGGTCAGCATGCGCGTGCAGGTCTCGGCCACCACGCCGAGATCGTGCGTGATGAACAGCAGCGCCATATGCGCGCGGTCGCTGAGATCGCGCAGCAGTTCGAGGATCTGCGCCTGCACGGTCACGTCGAGAGCGGTCGTCGGCTCGTCCGCGATCAGCAATTGCGGATGGCAGATCATCGCGCCGGCGATCATCACGCGCTGGCGCATGCCGCCCGACAATTCGTGCGGATAGGCGTGATAGCGTTTTTCCGGCGCGGCGATGCCGACGGCGCGCAGCGCTTCCAGCGCGCGGTCGCGCGCCTCGCTCCGGCCGATCCTGCCATGCGCGCGAAGCCCCTCGGCGATCTGCTCGCCGATGGTGAAGACCGGGTCGAGCGCGCTCATCGGCTCCTGGAAGATCATGCCGATGCGTTGGCCGCGGATGTCGCGCAATTCCGCTTCGCCGCAGGTCGCCAGATCGACGCCCATGAAGTCGAGCCGCCCGGCGATATGCGCGGTGTCGGCTGGCAGCAGGCGCAACAGGGAGAGACCGGTGACCGTCTTGCCGCAGCCGCTCTCGCCGACGACGCCGATGCGTTCGCCGGGCGAGACGGCGAACGTGATGTCGCGCGTCGCCTCCAGCCGTCCGCCCGCGGTCGCGAAGGAAATCGACATGCCCTGCACGTCGAGCAGCGGACGGCGCGATGTTTGCGTCGCGTCGGGCGCAGATTGCGTCGCCGCTGCGCTCATGCCGCGCCGCGCTCCGCTGCGCCGGCGACGACGAGCTCGTCGCCGATCACGCCGGCCCGCGTGAGCTGGTCGATCTCCGCCGCGGACAGTCCGAGCAATTCGCTCAGCACCGCGTGATTGTATTCGCCGAGCGTGGGCGAGGGCCAGCGAACGGGGTAGGGCGCGGCGCCGTCGCGCACGGCCGCGGCGGGTTGCGCGTGACGGCCGATATAGGGACGGTCCGTCCAGAGCCAGTAATCGCGCGCGACGAGATGCGGGTCGCTCAACAGATCAAGCGGCCGCCGCGCGACGCCCGCGGCGACGCCGATTTTCTGCAATGCGTTCATCGCGTCGTCGGGCGCGCGCGCGCCCGTCCAGGCGGAAAGCGCCGCGTCGATCTCCCGCGCCGCCGCCTGTCGCGCCGCGCGATCGGCGAGCCCCGCGAGATCGCCGCGCCCGATCAGCGCCGCAAGGCGCGGCCAGGCCGCATCGTCGGCGAGCGCGACCGAAATCCAAGCTTCATCGCCCGCGCACGGATAAATGCCGCTCGGCGCATGATCGGGATGGCGCCCCGTCGAGCGCTGCGGCGCGGTCCCGTCGGCGGAATGCGCGAGCATCCAGGGACCTACCATCTGCATCATGCATTCGATCTGCGAGAGGTCGATATGCTGGCCCTCTCCGGTGCGCCGCGCATGCAGCAGCGCGGCCATCAGCGCCGCCATGCCGGCGAGCCCGCCGACGGGATCGCCATAGGCCGGATGGCCCATCACGGGCGGATCGCCGGGGCGCCCCAGCAGATGCGGCAGGCCCGAACCCTGCTCCAGCGTCGAGCCGTAGGCGCGGCAGTCGCGCCACGGGCTCGACGCGCCGAAGGCCGACATGGAGAGCGTGACGAGTTTCGGATTCGTCGCGCGAAGAGTCGCGGGCGCGAGGCCGAGTTTTGGCAGAACCTCGACCGAATAATTTTCAACAACCGCATCCGCTTCGGCCGCGAGCGCCTTCGCGAGTTCAACGCCTTCAGGCCGCGTGAGATCGATCGCGACGCCGCGCTTGTTGCGGTTCATGACCGCGAAGCGGCCCGTCTTCTCGTAGAGTTTTTCGCGCAGGACGTTCGGGCGCCGGTCGACGCCGCGCCACCAGTCGGGATAGGAGCAACCTTCGATCTTGACGACGTCGGCGCCGAGATCGGCGAGCGTGCGCGCGCAGAGCGGGCCGGCCCAGCCCATCGTGAAATCGACGATGCGAAAGCCTGTCAGCGGCGGCGCGCCTTTCGGCGCGGCGGGCGTCTCGAACAGCGGCGCAGCCGCGCGCGCATGCCAGACAGGCGTATCCGCGCCGGCGCGCGCGAGCGTGGCCTCGGTCGCCGGCGGCGTGCCGACGAGCCGCAGCGGCGAGGCGGGCGCGCGCAAGGCCTTGTCGCCGTCGCGGATGGAGGCGATGGCGCCGCGCGCCAGAAATTCCGGCGAGGACGCCAGATCCTCGATGCGCGGAACGACGACCAGCGGCAGCCGGCGTTTCAGTCCCTCCGCGAACCAGTGCGCCGCCGGCCTTTGCGCGAGGCGCGGCGCGAATTGCGCCTCCAGATCGTCGGCGTGGGGCAGGCGTTCGAGGCCTGTCGTGAAATGCGGCGCGGCGCCGAGTTCGGGCAGGCCCAGCATCTCGCAGAAGCCGCGCCATTGCGCCGGCGTCACCATCGTGGCGCCGATCCAGCCGTCGCTCGCGCGATAGACGCCGAGCGGATAGGTCGGCGCGAACCGGCCGATGCCCGCGCGCTGCTGCGGCTCGTTGCGCAGGGCGGCCTCGGCCACCTGGTATTCGGCGAGCGTGACGCAGGCTTCGTGGACGCTCGCCTCGAAGCGCCGCCCGCCGTCGCGCGCCCGCGCCATCAGCCCGGCGCAGGCGGCGATGAAGGCCCACAGGCCCGCGACATAGCCCGCCTGAAAATCCGGCGCGGCCAAGGGCGGACCGTCCTGCGGACCGACCAGTTGCACGAGGCCGGCGAGCGCGCGCACGGTCGCGTCCGTCGCCGCATGATCGCTGTAGGGTCCGCCGCGGCCGAACCAACTCGTGTCGATCACGACGAGCGCGTCATTGCCCGCGAGGGCTGCCGGCGCGTCGCAATCGCCGAGGATGAGAACGTCGCAATCGCGCAGAAGCGCGGGCATGTCGGCGTCGCGCGCCGACGCGAGACGCTTGCCGAAATTCAGGAAGGCGAAGGTCGCGCTTTCCGCCTCGCCGGCGTTTTCGAATCTCGGCAAAGCCCCGCGCAACGGATCGCCGCCGTCGGGCTCGAGTTTGAGAACGTCGGCGCCGAAATCGGCGAACAGCCGCGCGCACCAAGACGCCGAGGCGAGCGAGCCCAATTCGAGGACGCGCAGTCCCGCAAAACCCATCGTTCCTCCCGGCGCCGATCCGGAGCCTGCCGCGCCTGCATGGCGGTCGCCGCTTCAGCGGCTGTTGTCGGCGAGCATGACGAGCGGGCCTCGGACGGGCAAGCGGAAATGCGCGGACATCGCGCGCATGGTCCGCATGCGTTTCGCGCGCGGCTGCGCGCATCGCCCGGCGAATGCGCGTCGATGCGCCATCGGCTCGGATATGTGATGAATGAGGATGGTACCGCCACCCCGGCTCGAACGGGGGACCTCTAGATCCACAATCTAGCGCTCTAACCAACTGAGCTATGGCGGCACGCTCTGCGCGGGCGCGAAATCATCGCCGCGAGGCGGCGCGCGTCGTGCGCCGCGCTTCTTAGAAGAGGCGCGCCACGATTGCAAGGCGCGCGGCGCGCTTCACGCGCAAACGCCGCCCGTTCGGGCGGCGCCGCGCAAGGCCTGGCGAAAACTTACTTCGCCTGCGCCTTCTTGATCTGCGCCTGGATCGGCGCCGCGGCGTCGGTCGCCGCTTTCCTGGCGAGTTCGGCGAATTCCTTCGCCTGCGCGATCGCGGCTTCCGATTGCGCGCGGATGAACTGTCCGTGCAGGGACACGGCGTCGGCCAGCGTCTTGGCGCCCGCCAGCGCCTTCAGGTGATCGAAGGTCGCGTTGGCGTTGACCTTGGCGACTTCCAGCGCCTTGGAGGCGAGTTCGGACGCGCCCTTGGACGATGCCGCGAAACTCGCCTCGATCGTCTGGGTGGCTTCGTCGCTGGCTTCCTTCATGCGCTCGAACGCCGCGCGGCCCTGCTCGAGCGTCTTCGAAGCGGCCTTGCGCAGATTGTCCTGCACGCCGGACATGTCGACCGCCGCAACCGGAATAGCCTTGATCGGCGCGTCCGCGGACTTGGCGGCAGCGGGCTTCGGCGCGACGGGCTTGGCCGCGACGGGTTCGGCCGCCGGCTTGGCTTCGGCGGGCTTCGCCACGACCGGCGCGGCTTCTGCGGCCTTGGCGGCGACGGCGGGCTTCGGCTCCGCCGGCTTGGCGACAGGCTTCGCCGCCGCGGGCGCGGGGGGCTTGACCGGCGCCGGCTTGACGACCGCCGGCGCCTTGGCGGGCGCAGGCGCGGTCTTCACGGGCGCTTCGGGCGTCTTGGCGGGAACTGCGGCCTTGGCCGGGGCGGCCGTCGGCTTGGCGGGTCTACGAACTGCCATCGTTCAATCTCCGGATGAGAAGCAAATCCACTCTGGTAGAAATACGCGCAAGGATCCGAAGCCGCGGCGGCCCGCCGCGTATCCGGTCAGGACTTGGGGGTCACCGCTTTCTGGACGGCGGCGCCGAATTCCTTCGCCTGGTCCTGAAGGGTGGAGAGCTGGGATTTCAGATATTCGTTCTGCAGTTTCATGACTTCCTGCAGATCCTTGGCGTGCACGAGCTTCTGCGCGTGATCGAAGGCCGCCTTCACGTTGGCTTCGGCGTAAGCGACCGCCTTGGCGCCGACTTCTTTCACGCCGGGCACGGCGAAGGGCGCCGCCTCGGCCGCGCTGACCGCCTTCTGGGCGGCGCCGATGAAGCCCTCGAAAGCCTTGCGGGCCTGTTCGACGCTCTTTTCCGCGAAGTCGCGCATCTCGGCCGGAATCTCGTAGGGGGTTTGAGCCATTGCAATCTCCTGTGACTGCGTTCCTCGACGGGATGCGATTCTCTGCCTCTCCGCCCACAACGCAAGCAAACTATCACAAAATTGCTGCAATGCAACATAGTCCTGCGTGATTCTTGTGCGCTGCAATGTGGCCATTCATCATTAACCGATCAAAAGCGGTGCAAACCTCCTCCGCGCGTAGACCCCCGGGCGCCGCGACGTTAAGACTCCGTTAAGTCTGGCGTTCCGGCCGTGCCGGCGCGCGTCTGCGTTCACAGGGCGTTGCGATGAACGAGGCTGAATTCAGCCCCGATGTGGCCAAACATCATGTCGAGGCGGCGCTGGCCGACCCCGCGCTCGCGTCGTTGCGGCTGGCGGGCGCGCCGGTGCTGGCGATCGCCGGCGCGCCGGGCCGCGTTGTCTACGCCAACGCCGCCGCGCAATCCTTGTTCGCCGGCGACCTCGCCGCGCTCGGGCGCCGGCTGCTCCTCGGCGCCGAACCCGGCGCCCGTCGCATCGTGGCGCTTTCGCGTTCGCTGCTGCCGGGCGCCGCGCCGCGGCTCGAACGCCTGCGCTTCTTCTTCGGCCCCATGGCCGACACCGTCACCGTGCTCTGCCGCCGCGCGACGGTCGCGCCGGGCGAGACCATTTTCGCGTTCGCCGTGCTGGGCGTGCGCGCGCCGCAGGCGACGGCCTCCCGCAAAACCGACGACGCCGCGCCGCGGCTGAAACTCGCCTCGATGCAGGATGCGCCGGTCGGCGCCCACGAGGACGGCGCGCGTGAAGAGGCGCCGGACGTCGCTATTGCGCCGGTCGGGGAAAGCGAAACGGCGGACGTGGCCGCCATCGATGCCACCGTTCCCCCGGCGCCGGCGCCGGCGCGCGGCGCCCGTTTCGCGTGGCGCACGGACAGGGATCACATCGTCACGAGCGTCGCGCCGGCGCTCGCGGCGCAGGTCGGCGCCGCCAACGCCGACATCGTCGGCCGCTCCTTCCTCGATGTCGCGCGCGACATGGCTCTGGACGCAGACGGCCGCCTCGTCGCCGCGCTCGCCGCGCGCGACACGTTCGCCGGCGTCGAAACCCTCTGGCCTGCGGGCGAGGGCGAGCGCGCGAAAATCGCGCTCGGCGCCGCGCCGGCCTTCGACGAGGAGGATCGTTTCGACGGCTTCCGCGGTTACGGCGTCGTGCGGCCGGAGCGCATCGCCGCGCCGGCGCAGGACGACGCGACGCCTGCGGCGCCGCATGCGGAAGCAGCGTCGCCTGACGCGGCGACCGCGCGCGCCATCGCGCAGATCGACGCGATCGCGCAGCCGATCGACGAACCTCCGCCGCCGCTTGCCCTGCTGCGGGATATGCGCGTTTCCGAAGACGCGGCGCATGAAACCGTCGCGCACGACATGGCTTCGCCCGCAAGCGCGACGCCCGAGGCCGTCGATCGCGCGGCGTCCGTGAACCACGATGCGCCGCCGGCGCATTATACGGCCGAAGCGATCGACCTGCCGCAGCCCGCGCAAGCAACGCCCGATGCGCCGTCGCGCGACGATGCAGTCGCCGCCGCTGCAGACGCCGAACCGAGTTATGCGGAACTCGCCGATCTCGACGAACAAGCCGGCGAGCCTGTCGCTGCCGAGCCCGTGAACGAAACGCCGGGCGTCGCCGATGCGCCCGCGGCGTCGTCGCGCGAAACGCCTGCGGTCATTGCGCTGGGGCCGCCGCGTCAGACCGACGCCGAAAGCGACGAGGGCGACGACGAGTCGGACGAGATCGTCGCCGTCTCCGACGCCGGCGAACCGATGCATCGCGGCGACATCGGCGCAGAGCCCGTCGCGCATGAGCCCGAGACCGGCGCGCGCGGCTACGCAAATGCGCTTCTCGGCACGGGCGATGAGGAGAGCGTCGATGACAGCGACGACGACGGCGAGGTAAAGGAGCCGGCCGCCGGCCCTGCGCCGTCAGCCGCCAATATCGTGCCACTGCGGCCTCAGTCGCCGGCGCGTGTCGCCGAACCGCCGCACCGCGCGCCGGCGCCGGAACTGTCGGCAGGCGAAAAATCCGCTTTCGAGGAAATCGGCCGCGCGCTCGGCGCCGAGCCGGTCGTCGGCGACGCGGAAGACGAGCCGAAGCTGAGCCCCGCCGCCAGCAAGCGCGCCCGCGATCTCATCGATCTCGTCGCGCGCTTCGGACGCTCGGACGAGCCCGTCGAACAGGCGAGGCCCGCCGCGCCGCCGCTTGCGGCGGTCTCTCCGGAATCCTCGGCGAAGATCGCCGCCGAACTGCCGGAGCGCAACGCCGCCGCCGTGCTCGAGCGTCTGCCGGTCGGCGTCGTCGTCAGCCGCTTCAACGTGCCGATCTACGCCAACCGCACGCTGCTCGACCTGCTCGACTACGCCGACATCGACGCCTTCCATGCGGCGGGCGGCCTCGATCGCCTGTTCCACGGCCGCGCGCCCGACAGCGGCGTCGCGCAGATCGAAACGCGCGACGGCGAGGTCCTGCCGGTCGACGCGCGCGTGCAGGCCATCGACTGGGACGGTCAGCCCGCCACGCTCGTGACCTTGCGCCGCGCGCAAGAGAACCGGCCTCAGGAGAGCCGCGCGCAGGAAAATCATGCGCAGGAAAATCGCGCGCAGGAGAGCGCCGACGCCGCGAAGGCCAGGGCGCTCGAACTCGACCTGCGCCAGCGCGACGCCGAGGCCCGCGAGTTGCACGCCATTCTCGATACGGCGACCGACGGCGTCGCCGTGCTCGACGCGGACGGCCGCATTCTTTCGCTCAACCGCTCCGGCGAAGCCTTGTTCGGCTGCGATCAGAACCAGGTCGCCGGCGAATTCTTCTCGACCCTGGTCGCGAAGGAGAGCCAGGAGGCGGTCGCCGCCTATTTCGAGGGCGTGAAATCCGGCGGCGTGCAGAGCGTGCTCAACGACGGCCGCGAGATTTTCGCGCGCGCCAGCCAGGGCGGAGCGATTCCCGTCTTCGTCACGCTCGGCCGGCTCGGCAGCGGCGCGACGCCGAAATTCTGCGCCGTGCTGCGCGATCTCACCGCATGGAAGAAAGCCGAGCGCGAACTCGGCGACGCGCGGCGCGAGGCCGAACGCGCGAGCGCGCTGAAATCGGATTTCCTCGCCAAGGTCAGCCACGAAATCCGCACGCCGCTCAACGCGATCCTCGGCTTCGCCGAAGTCATCATGGACGAGCGGTTCGGCCCCGTCGGCAACGATCGCTATCGCGACTACATGCGCGATATCCACAAGTCCGGCGAGCATGTGCTGAGCCTCGTCAACGATCTGCTCGATCTCTCCAAGATCGAGGCCGGCAAGATCGACCTCACCTTCACCAGCGTCGACGTCAACGCGGTCGTCGCCGAATGCGTGTCGATCATGCAGCCGCAGGCCAACCGCGACCGCGTCGTCATGCGCCTGTCGCTCGCGCCCAACCTGCCGAACATCGTCGCCGACGAAAGGTCGATGCGGCAGATCGTGCTGAACCTTCTGTCCAACGCCGTGAAGTTCAACGAGCCGGGCGGCCAGGCGATCGTCTCGACCGCGCTCACCGACGCCGGCCACGCCGTCGTGCGCATCAAGGACACCGGCGTCGGCATGAGCGACGCCGAGCTCGAGACGGCGCTCGAGCCGTTCCGTCAGGTGTCCACATCCCGCAAGAGCGAGGGCACGGGTCTCGGGCTTCCGCTCACCAAGGCGCTGGTCGAGGCCAACCGCGCGTCCTTCACCATCCGCAGCCGCAAGGGCGAAGGCACGATGGTGGAAGTAACCTTCCCGCCGACGCGCGTGCTGGCGGAATAAGCGGGCGAGTCGAACGGCGGATTTCGACCGGCGCAAGACGCTCGGCTGGAGCAGGCGCACTACCTCCCCGCTTGCGGGGAGGTCGCGATGCGCAGCATCGTGGGTGGGGTCCGCCGGGCGTTGTCCCAGGTATATTCGCCTTTCCGGCGCCGGCCCCACCCATCGCGCTTCGCGCGCCACCCTCCCCGCAAGCGGTGAGGGAGGTCGCAGAAATCGCTTCATCGTGTGGCGCGCAATGGCCGCTCACCGCCCTTTGCGTCCTCTGCAATCCGTAAAATGCTGGATACGAGCCCGTTTCTTCACGTCTCCGCGATCTTCTCCATCAAATCGAGAGTCACGATGCTCACGCCCGGCTCCTCGCGCGACTCGCGCTGCCTGAAGCCCAGAGCCTTGCACATCTGCAGCATCGGCTGGTTCTCGGTCAGCACCTGTCCTTCGATCCTGCGCAGGCCGAGACGGCGGCCGTGCTCGATCATCAGCTTCATCAGCGTCCAGCCGAGGCCCTGTCCCTTGGCGCCGGGCCCGAGCAGGATGGCGTATTCGCCTTCGGTCAGATCGGCGTCCATCATCAGCCGCACGCCGCCGAGCATTTCATGCGTGTCGACCTTGATCGCCGCCACCGCATAGGCGCGCGCATAGTCGATCTGGGTAAGGCGGGCGAGGAAGGCGTGGCTGAACGCCTTCACCGGCGCGAAGAAGCGCAGGCGCAGATCATTCTGCGGTACGGTCTCGAAGAAGGCGTGATACATGTCCTCGTCTTCCGGCCGCACCGGCCGCACCAGGACTTCAGAGCCGTCCTTGAGGCGGATGATCTGTTCCTGATCTTTCGGATAGGGCGCGACCGCGAAGCGCCGGTTCGATTGGCCCGCGCGCTGCTTCGGATCGGGCTCGACGCGGATGCGCGCGTCCACCACCATCACGCCGGCTTCGTCGGCGAGCAGCGGATTGAGATCGAGCTCGCGCACTTCGGGAATGTCGGCGGCGAGCTGCGCCAGCTTCACCAGCGTCAGCGCAACGGCGTCGATATCGGCGCGCGGCACGTCGCGATAATATTCGAGAATGTTGGACACGCGCGTGCGCCGGATCATGTCGTGGGCGAGCGCGAGATCGAGCGGCGGTAGCGCCAGCGATCTGTCGTCGATGATTTCCACCGCCTTGCCGCCGCGCCCGAACACGATGACCGGCCCGAAGGTCGGATCGTCGGCGATACCCGCGATCAGTTCGCGCGCATGCGGGCGGCGGATCATCGGATGCACGGTCACGCCCTCGATATGCGCCTGCGGCAGCTCACGAGCGATGCGCGTCATCATCTCGCGCGCGGCCTCCACCGCCGCGTCGGGCGTGCGGATGTCGAGCACGACGCCGCCGATGTCGGATTTGTGCGCGATGTCGCGCGAGACGATCTTGATCACGCAGGCGCGCGCCCGCGCGATGAAGAGCCGCGCGAGTTCGCCGGCTTCCTCCGGCGTTCGCGCGAAGCGCGCCGGCGCGACGGGAATGTCGTAGGCGTCGAGCAGCCGGGTCATCTCGACCGGCGCCAGCCAGCGATGGCCGCGTTCGATCGCATGGGCGACCACGCTGCGCGCGCGCGCGACGTCGGGCTCGAAATCTTCCGGCAGGTTCGGCGGCGTGCTCGTCATGAACTCGCGCGCCTCGTTCCAGCGCACCATGTGCATGAAGCCGCGCACCGCGCCCGATTGATAATGCGGAATGCGCGCGTCCTCGAACAGCTTGTCGGTCTCTTCGGTCGCGCCGAACCACACGGCGAACACCGGCTTCGGCGACAGCGTCTTCTTGCGCGCCTCCTTCACGGCGCCGATCACGGCTTCGGCGGCCTCCGCCGAGCGCGACAGCGCGTTCGGCGCATGCATGACCATCACGGCGTCGGTCGTCTTGTCCTCGAGCAGCGCGCCGACGACGGTCTTGAAACGCGCGGGATCGGCGTCCCCGTCGATGTCGAGCGGATTCTCTTTCGACAGGTCGGGCGGCAGAACGCTTTCGAGTTTCGCCCAGGTCGCAGGCTCGATCGTCGCCAGCTTGCCGCGCTGGTCGGCGAGCCGGTCGGCGGCGAGGCGGCCGAGGCCGCCGCCGTTGGAGACGATCGCGAGCCGCTGGCCCGGAAAGGGCTTGATGCGTCCGAGCGCCTCGGCGGCGTCGAACAATTCGTCGACGTCGGCGACGCGCAAAAGGCCCGCGCGGCGGAAGGCGGCGTCGTAGACCGTGTCGGGGCCGGCCATGTTGGCCACGGAGGAGCCGCCGCGCGGCCCGCGCTTGTGGCGGCCGGACTTCACGACGATGACAGGTTTCACGCGCGCGGCCGCGCGTGCGGCGGACATGAATTTCTGCGCGTCTTCCAGGCGGTCGATGTAGAGCAGGATCGCGCGCGTCGCGACGTCGAGCGCGAAATAGTCGAGCAGGTCGCCGAAATCGACGTCGGCCATCTCGCCGGCCGACACCATGCCGGAAAAGCCGACGTGGCGGCGATGCGCCCAGGCGATCAGCGCCGCGCCGATCGCGCCGGATTGCGAGACGACCGCGAGATCGCCGGCCGGCGCCTGCTGGCCGGAGAGCGAGGCGTTGAGACCGGCCTTGGGCACGAGCAGGCCGAGGCAGTTCGGTCCGACGATGCGCATGCGCCCGCGCTGCGCGACCTTCTTCAGCCGCTCGGTCATTTCGCCGCCGCGCCAGCCGGCGGGATCGCGCGTCATGACCAGCGCGCCCGGCACGCCCAGCTCCTCGGCTTCCTCGACCTGCGCCGGCACATGCTGCGCGGGCGCGGCGATGACGAGCAGGTCGGGCGGCGTCGCGAGATCGCGCAGCGAGCCCACGCACGGCCGGCCCTCGATCTCCGCATGCCGTGGATTGATCAGCGAAATCTGGCCCTGGAAGCCGGCGCCGACGATATTGTCGAACAGCGCGCGGCCGGACGAGCCCGGCCGCGAACTCGCGCCGACCAGCGCCAGCGACTTCGGCGAGAAAATGCGGTCCAGCGCCCGCGTACCCATGAGACAACCCTCTTTGCCGGCGTGGACCTGTCCATCCCGCCTGACCCTCGAATCATTATGCTGCATTGCAGCATAAGCAAGGCCCCGCATCCTTGCGATCGCTCAAAGCCCGGGCTCTATCGAGCCCACCTGGCGATTGACAGTCAATCGCCGGCTGGCTTCACTATTGTGAACCCCGGCAGAAGGGCGACGAGGGAGTTTGTCATGAAGAAAGCGATTCTGGCTTGCGTAGGCGTTCTGGCGTTGACGGCGCCGGCTGCGGCCGCCGATATCGTCGGCACGTGGCTGCGCAGCAACGGGGAATCCCGCATCCGCATGGCGCCCTGCGGCGGCGGCGTCTGCGGCGTCATCACCTGGCTGAAGAGCCCGGGCAAGAGCGACGCCAAGGTCGGCCAGCAGGTCTTCTTCGACATGAAGCCCGACGGCTCCGGCGGCTGGCAGGGCTCGGCTTTCAATCCCGAGGACGGCAAGACCTATGCGGGCAAGGCGAGCGTCTCGGGCTCGAGCATGACCACCAAGGGCTGCGTGCTCGGCGGCATGATCTGCAAGTCGGTGAGCTGGACGCGGGTCAACTGACCGCGAAAGCGGAGGCGACTTCCCTCCCCGCAAGCGGAAGGGAGCGCGCCCAAACAGACCTCTCCACTTTCGCGGAGATCTCGCAAATGGCGTGGAGCGTCGCGATCGGGTCGCGCGCTGGGGTCTGTTGCAATTGGGTCGACGCGGATTCTCTCCCCCCTTGTGGGGGAGAGTTAGGGTGGGGGGTCGGGGAATCTTCCATAGACCGCCCGACCCCCTCCCCCGCCCCTCCCCACAAGGGGGAGGGGAGTCGATTCCACCTGAACACTGCCGGCTTCAGGTCGCGGCCCGCGCGCTCGGATGCCATGCCGGCGCATATCCCGCCGAAAGCGCGGCGAGGCTCGTCGGTGGGGTGAGGCAGGCGACTGCGATTCCGCGCGGTCGCGGCGCCGCGGGCGCATAGCCGGCGAAGGACCAGGGCAGGACCCGATCCCCCGATATCGCCATGGCCTGCGCGCCCTCGGCGTAGATCGCGCCGTCGGGCAAGCCGTCGATCGGCAGGACGTGCGTGCGTTTGGCGCGTCCGTCGCGCCGCTCGGAATCGAGACGCCGGTCCAGATCGCCGGCGCGCAGCGTCTCCCCCGGATCGACCGCGCGGCGATAGGCGAGCGCCCTGTCGCGCCGGCATTCGAAGCAGGGTCGGTGCCCGGCCGCGAGCGCGGTCGGCTCGTCGAGAAAGAACAGGTCGGTGTAGCGCCGGCCGAACACCTCGTTACGCCGGCCCTTGAAGGCGCAGAGGCAGGCGATCCACTGACGCGACTTCCAGCGCGACGTGCTCAGCGTCCGGTCGTCGCGGTGAAAGCGTCCGCCGCGATTGCCGTAGAACAGGCCGCGCTCGGGCGTCGCGTGGATTTCGCCGAACGGATCGACGCGGTTCTGGAGCGGGGAAGGGCGCACTCAGCCCGCAACGCTCGCCGGGGCGCCGGAGCGGCGTCCCTCGCGAGCTTCGACGATTGGCGAACCGCACATGCGACGGCCGATCAACGCACGGACCCGGCCGTCGGGCTGGAGCATCGTCCGTCCACCGCCTTCTCGGCGGGCGAGTCGCAGGGCGTCGTATCCTCGGCGCACATCGGCCGGCAATAGGTCCGGCGCGGCCCGTCGTCGGGCTCGACGGAGCGCCGGCGGCGGACGGGGCGCCCCTCGTAATAGGTTTGCGCCGAGGCGTCGCCGGCCAGGGCCGCCGCGCCGAGAGCGGATGCGGCGAGGACCAGAAACGAGCGTCGTGATTCGATCGTCATGGTCGATTTCCTTTCGCCGCGCGTCACGGCATCTGCGCTCCGCCGACGAGCGGGCTCGCGCAGCGTCCGTCCGCGCGCTTGTATTCCGGCGGATCGCAGGGCGTCACGTCCCACGTGCACATCGGCCGGCAGACGTCGGCGATCACGGCCGCCGGCATGGAAAGGCGCACGCTTTTTCGGTGTTTCGGCTTTGCCACGGCAGGCCCTGCGGCCACCGCAGCGGCGGCGAGAACGACGATCGCGAGACGCATGCAGACTTCCTCCGGGCGCGTGCGCCTATAGATGAGGCGCCGCGCCCGACGCGGCAAGTCCGTCGATCAGCGCGCGTCCGCCTGCAGGCCGATCGTGTCGACCTGGTAGACGTCGTCGGCGAAATGCACCGTGCCGTCCGCCGAGGCCCAGCCGGTCATGTAGACCCACACGACCGGCACCGGCCGCGCGAGCTTGAGATCCTGCCGGTCCTTGCCGATTTCCGCCATGAGCGACGTGCGGTCCCAATTGCCCGAGCCCTGCAGCAACCAGGCGGCGAGATCGTAGACGCCCTGCACGCGCACGCAGCCGTGCGACAGGAAGCGGTAGTCGCGGTTGAAGAAGCCCTTCGAGGGCGTGTCGTGCATGTAGACGGCGTATTTGTTGTTCATCTGGATGCGGATCGAGCCGAGCGCATTGTGCGTGCCCGAATCCTGCCGCAGCGTGTAATTGACCGCCTTTTCGCTGCTCCAGTTGATCGAGCGCGGATCGATGACCGTCCCGCGCCCGTCCAGGATCTTGATCTTCGACCGCGCGAGATAGCCCGGATCCTTGCGCATCTTCGGGATGATCTCGTTCTTGATGATCGAGGTCGGCAGCGTCCATGTCGGGTTGAGGTTGACGGCGCTGATCCTGGTCGCGACCTCGGGCGAGCGATGGTCGACGTCGCCGACGACCGCCGTGTAGCGCTTCACGACCTGGCCGTTCTCGATCGCCTCGACAGCGGCCGAGGGAATGTTCACCACGACATAGCGCTCGCCGAACGGAAACTGCACGCCGGCCAGCCGCTGCGCGCTGGAGGCGAGCTGCTTGAACCGCACGTTCGCCGGCGTATTGATCGCGCGCAGCGTCGCGCCCGAGACCACGCCGGTCTGCCGGAGGCCGTTGCGCGCCTGGTAATGCTTGACGGCGGCCGCGAGCGCCGCGTCCCATCCGCCGCCGGGCGCGACGGCCTCGTGTGGATCGGCCTCGACGGCAAGGCGGCGGCGCAGGGCGGCGACCGCCGGGCCGCTGGCGCCCGGCCCGACATTGCCGGGCACTTTCGGCCAGCCGCCGGCGTCCACGATCTTGGCGTAACGCTCCGAGGCGTTGGCCGTGGCGAAAAAAGTCTCGGGCTGGAAGGACGGGGTCGGGTCGTCCGACAGGGCCCATTCGCGGATCGGCGGCTTGGGCTTGGGCTTCGCCTTGGCGGCGGGCGGCGTCGGCGCCGCCTGGGCCGGTGGAAAGCCGCCGGCGTCGCCTGTCGCCGGCGCGCTTTGGGCGGTCGGCGCGGGGGCGGGCGCAGGCGATGGCGCGGCGCTCGGCGCGGGCGCCGCCGGGGGCGCCGGCAGCGGCGTGAAGACGTTGGCCGGCGGCGCGGCGGGCGTGGCGTGCGGCGCCATCTGCCCGGGCGCAGGTTGCGCCAGCGCGTTCACGCTGACGCCGGTCGCCAGCGCGCACAGAAATCCGATGGTCCGGGCCCGAAAATTCATGGTCGCCACTCGTCCGCCTGGCACAGAAATCGTTTACCGGATTTTATCCATAAGCCGGTGAACAGTCGGTTTCCAGCGCAATCGAGCCGACGAAAAGGCCTCAGCGGCCTGTTTTCTGGCCCTTTCTGGGCGGTTCGTCGCCGGTTATGCCGCCCCCCGGCTCGGTTTCGGCCAAGGGATCGCTGGCGGGGAAGGTCTCCTTGAGACCCTCGTCCAGCCGGCGCTTTTCGTCCGATTTCTGGCGCTGCTGTTTGCGTTTTGCTTCGCCCATGTGACCCTCCAATCCGGTCAAAACGTGGCGACGCAGGAAATAGGTCAGGCCGCGTCGACAATCACGATGTGCAGCTTGCGCGGTCCATGGGCGCCGAGCAGCATGGTCTGCGCGATGTCGGCCGAGCGGGACGGGCCCGTGATCATGTTGACCGTGCGGGGCATTTCGCCCTTGCCGTATTTTGCGCGCAGCCGGTCGAACACGCTCTCGTAATCGCCCTCGAGATCGGCGGCGGACAACACCACGATATGATTGTCCGGCAGGAAATTCAGCGTCGACGGGTTTTCGGGGCCCGAAGTCATGATCAGCGTGCCGGATTCAGCGACGCCCGAGAAGGCGTGAGAAACGGCGTTGAGATCGCGCCCGTCCGACTTGCCCTTGGCGAGTTCCAGCGCGGTCTTGTCCCAGGGCATGTCGGCGAGGCGCTTGTCCTCGCCCATGCGCAGCGTGGCGGGCAGATTGTTGCCGCGCAGCCAGCGCGCCGCCTCGCCCGGCGCATCGCTCGCATCCTGCACGATGGCGACGCTGGCGAAGGCGCTCTCGGCCATTTTCTTGAACAGGCCGATCCGCTCCTGCCCCGAAACCTGCCCCCGCGCGGGAACAACGCCGCGCGGCGCGCCCGACAGACGCGCGGCGACCGCCGCCTTGCGCGGGCCTTCGCCGCCGGTCACGCGCAGCGAGCGGCGGATGCTCGACAGGATTTCGTCGCGCGCGCTCAATTCGCCTTCCTCCGCTTCTTCCACTCGCTCTGGAACGTCTTGCCCTGCGGCGCCGGCAGGTCGCGCCAGTCGGTCCAGCCCGAGGCGAACGGCATGGCGTGGAATTTGCCCGTCTTGCGCGCGTAGAAACCCATGACGTGCATCGCCGCGCGCGTCGCCGCGCGATAGAGCGACGGCCGCTTCGCCACCCACGCCCACAGGCCGAGCCCGTAGCGCGCGGAGGCCGGCGTCAGATGCCGCTCGAATTCGCGCTCGCGCCAGTGGCGCATCATGCCGGGCAGGGGAATGCGCATCGGGCAGACGCTCTCGCAGCGCCCGCAGAAGGTCGAGGCGTTGGGCAATTGCCCGCCTTTCTCCACGCCGATCAGCGAGGGCGTCAGCACCGCGCCCATCGGGCCGGGATAGACCCAGCCGTAAGCGTGCCCGCCGACGGCGTGATAGACCGGACAATGGTTCATGCAGGCGCCGCAGCGGATGCAGCGCAGCATCTCCTG
>DAIRCS010000050.1:0-21019 GCA_036796555.1 Rhodoblastus sp.
GCAAGTGAATCACGCCCAGCTGATTTTGCAACGATCCCCATGAAGGGGAGGGAGGCGGCGGCGTCATTGCGGGACCGTCTGCGACGCTCGCCATGCTCGCCCTCACCCCTTCATCGGCCACAGCGGCTTGGCGATCGCGGCGGATTCGGGGAAGATCGTGACGAACTTCTTGCCCACGTATTGCAGCAGCACCGGGTCGCAGTCGTTGTTCTGGCCGGTCTCGTCGAACTTGATGCGCTTCCACGGCATGATCGTCTTGTCGCCGGGAATGTCGGTCGCCGCCAGCGCCGCGCGAATCTTCTCGCCGTCGGTCGAGCCCGCGCGGTTGATGCCGTCGGCGAGCGTGATCATCGCCATGAATTCGCGCGACGTGTTGTCGTTGAGATCCTTGCCGCCCGCCTTCGCCTTGAAGAGATCGTTGACCTTGGCGACCATCGGGCGCTTCGCCGCGAGGTCGAGCGAAAACGACCCGCGCGTGACGACGCCCTCGAGATGGTCGCCGACCGCGTCGTAGAGCGCCTTTTCGGAAAAGCCCGCCGCCTGCGCGATGATCGCCTTCGGCTTGTAGCCGAGCTCGTTCATCGTGCGCACCAGCAGGATGCCGTCGGTGGTGTAGGACGACGGCATCAGCACGTCCGCGCCGCCGGCCTTGAGCTGCTGGACTTCCGAGGTCAACGACGGCGAATTGGCGCGATATTTCACGTCCGCCACGATCTTGTAGCCGCGCGCGGCGGCAAGCTTCGTCTGCACGTTCGCGGAATCCGTGCCGAAGATCGTGTCCTCGTGAAACAGCGCCAGCGACTCGATCTTCTGGCCCTGCTTGCGCAGCGCGTCCATGAGATCGAACATGGCGGCGGAGAACATTTCGTCATGCGCCGAGGCGCGGAAAAAGAACTTGAGCCCGCGCTGGTTGAGGCTCGGCGACGACGAATCCGCGCACATGAAGGGAACGGCGTAGCGCTCCGCCGTCTGGCTGACGGTGGCCGAAACCGCCGAATGATAGCAGCCGATCAGCGCCGACACCTTGTCCTGCGTGATCAGGCGCTCGGCCTCCGCGCGGCCCTTCTGCGGATCGCCCTGGTGGTCGGCCCACACGACCTTGATCTTCTTGCCGCCGAGGCCCGGCAGGCCCGCGTCCCTGGCGAGCGGCAGGTCGAGATCGGTCTTCTCGTTGATGATGGCGAGCGCCGTGTCGATCGCGTTGCGCGCGTCGACGCCGGTTTGCGCGGTCGAGCCCGACATGGGGAAGACGGCGCCGACGACGATCTCGCCGGGCGCCTTCGCATGCGCGCTTCCCAGGCTGGCGGCGAGCGCGGCGGCGCCCGCGAGTGCTTCACGACGATTGAGTTTCATGCCCGCGCTCCTGTCGTTTGCGCCCGCCTCATCGCGGCCGCGTGTCAGATCACCGCATATTGCCTGTTCTTCAGGTCCGTCACCAGCATGGACCCTGGCGAATGTGTAATCGCGAAGGCCGGTTTCGAGGCGACGAGCGCCGCCTGGGGCGTCACGCCGCAGGCCCAGAACACCGGCAGTTCGTCGTCGCGCACGGTCACGCTGTCGCCGTAGTCGGGCGCGCGCACGTCGGCGATGCCGATCTGCGCCGGCAGGCCGATATGCACGGGCGCGCCATGCACCGCTGGATAGCGCGACGTGATCTGCACGGCGCGGATCGCGTCGGCCGGCTTGAACGGCCGCATCGACACCACCAGCGGCCCGTGGAACTTGCCCGCCGGCGTCGTCGCGATCGAGGTGCGGAACATCGGCACCTTCTTGCCTTCGGTGATGTGCCGGATTTCGATCCCGTCCTCGACCAGCGCCTCCTCGAAGGAATAGGAGCAGCCGATGACGAAGGAGACGAGATCGTCGCGCCAGAATTCCGCGACGTCGCCGGTCTCGGCGATACATTCGCCGTCGCGCCACACGCGATAGCCGGGAATGTCCGTGCGGATGTCGAGGTCGGCGCCGAGCGCGGGAATATGCGGGCTGCCGACATCGCTGACGCCGATCAGCGGGCAGGGTTTCGGGTTCGCCTGCGCGAAGCGCATGAAATCGGCCGCGTCCTCACGCGGAAGAATGACCAGATTGCCTTGAACGTAGCCCGGCGCGAGGCCTGCGGTCGTGCCCGTCACTTCGCCGCGGCGGCACGCGAGCCGCGCTGCGTGGCCATCCATCGCTCGACCGTCCATCGCCGCTTCGCCCAACGCCTGTCTCCATTCGCCTGGAACATCCGGATTGTCGGTGGCGCGGCTCGATAATGTCCAATCGTATTTTTTGATTGTTTTCGATAAGCTGGATTTATCGGCCGGGAGGGCGCATGCTCGACTTCAAGGAGATCGAGACTTTTTACTGGGTGGCGACCCTCGGCTCGTTCCGCGCGGCCGCGGCCAAGCTCAACACGACGCAACCGGCCGTCTCGCAGCGTATCGCGGGGCTCGAGCAGGCCCTCGGCGCCCGCGTTCTGTCGCGCGACTCCCGCATTGCGGCGCCGACGCCGCGCGGCCGCGAATTGCTGGTCTACGCCGAAAAGCTGCTCGGCCTGCGCGCCGAAATGCTCGCGGCCGTCGGCGATGTCTCGACCGCGCGCGGCGTGCTGCGGCTGGGCGTGGCGGAGACGGTCGTCCACACCTGGCTCACGCAATTCGTCAAGGCGGTGCAGGCGCGCTTTCCGCAGTTGGCGCTCGAGATCGAAGTGGATATTTCGCCGAACCTGCGCCAGCGCCTGCGCATGCAGGAACTCGACCTCGCCTTTCTGATCGGCCCGGTCATGGCGTCCAATGCGCTGAGCCTGCCGCTGATGACCTATCCGCTCGCCTTCATCTCCAGTCCCGACATCACATGGCCGCGCCGGCCCGCGCGCATCGAGGAGATCGCGCGCTTTCCCATCGTCACCTTCTCGCGCAACACGCAGCCCTATGCGGCGGTTGCGGCGCTGTTCAACGGGCCGCACAGCCCGCAGACGCGCCTGCACGCCTCCGCCTCGCTCGCCACCGTCGTGCGCATGACCGTGGAAAAGCTCGGCGTCGCCGTCATTCCGCCGGCCATCGTCGCCAACGAGTTGAAGCGCGGCGAATTGCGCATCGTGCGCAGCGAGGCGCAATTGCCGGACCTCGCCTTCCACGCAAGCTGGATCGACCATCCCGCCTCCCGCGCGGCGAGCGAGATCGCGGCGACCGCCGCGCGCGTGGCGGCGGAGCATGGGGGCAACGGGAAGAGGAGGAGATGATCGCGACGCCCCCTCCCCGCCTCACGCGTCCTTCAACATCTTCCGCAATTCCGCCTTCGCCACTTTCTCCAGCGTCGAGCGCGGCATGTCCTTCACCACGCGCACTTCGTGCGGATGCTTGAAGTTCGCGAGCGCGCCCTTGCAGGCGGCCATGATCGCGTCCGGCAGCGCCGGCGCGTCGCCGAGGCTTTCCTCCGCGATCACGAAGGCGACCGGCGCCTCGTCGAGCATCGGATGGGGTTTCGCCACCACCGCGACTTCACGCACGCCGGGCACGGTCAAAATCACGCGCTCGATCTCGGAGGCCGCGACATTCTCGCCGCCGACCTTCAGCATGTCCTTGTCGCGGTCGGAGAAGCGGATCGAGCCGCATTCCATCAGCGCCACGCGGTCGCCGGTCAGGAACAGGCCGCGCTCGTCGAAAGCGTCGGCGGTGGCCTGCGCATTGTTGATGTATTCCGCAAAGAGAGAGAGCCCGCGCAGGCCCCGCACTTTGAGGTGCCCGGTCTCGCCCGGCTGCACGGGCCGGCCGTCGTCGTCCTCGATGTGAATGCCGTATTCCGGCGCGGGCCGGCCGCAGGACAGCGGCGTATTCGGCATGTGCACGTCGCCGACGATGCCGTGCGTGATCGTCTCCGTCATGCCCCACCAGCCGATCGTCTTCACGCCGAAATGCGCGTCGGTCGGCGGCTCGCAGACCGCGCTCCCCCACAGCCGGTAGAAATGTTCCGACGGCTTCTCGACATCCATCAGCGCCTTCACGCAGAAGGGAATGAGCGACGTCCACGTGCAGCGGTTGCGCAGCGAGATCGGCCAGAACCGGCTCGCCGAGAAGCGCGGCATGACGACGGCCGTCGAGCCGGCCCACAGCGTGGCGAGGATCGAATAGGCCTGCGCATTGGTGTGGAACAGCGGCAGATGCACGAGATGCACGTCGTCTGCGCGCAGATCCTCGTGCACGGCGTTGACGCGCGCGCCCCACAGGGCGTTGGCGTGCGTCCACAGCACGCCCTTCGGCCGCGAGGTCGTTCCGCTCGTATATTGCACGCCCATGGGATGCAGCGGATCGACCGCGCGCCTGGGCGCATCGCTGGCGTCCGCATACAGCGCCTCGAACGAATCCTTGCCCGGCGCGTGGCCGGCCGCCGGCGCGACGCCATTGTCGTGCGACGTCACGGCGACGAACTTGAAGTCACGCGACGCGCGGTTGACGAGGTCTGCGAATTTCGGCTGCGTGATCGCCGCCACCGCGCCACAATGGCCGGCGAAATATTGCAGCTCGTCGAGCGAAGAGCGTGCATTCGTAGTGACGGGAACGGCGCCGAGATCGGCGCAGGCGTACCAGGCGATCAGCGTCTCGAGACAATTGTCGAGATGGATCAGCACATAGTCGCGCGGCCTGATCCCGCGCTTCGCCATGCCGGCGGCAAGCCGCACGACGCGGTCGTGGAAGGCGCCGTAGGTCAGCGTCTCGCCCTGGCCCTCGAAAGGCTCCCAGATCAGAAAGGGATGATCGCGCCGCGTGCGCGCGCGGATGCGCACGAGTTCGGCCACGTCGAGGCCGTTGAAGGGATGAAGGGGGGTGATGATCATTCGTTCCTCTTTGGACCGCGAGCCTTTACGCTCGCCTTTTCCCGGATGTCATCCCCGCGAAAGCGGGGATCCAGACCGGCGCAGCGTGACGGAGATTGCTTCTGGATCCCCGATCGCGCTTCGCGCGTCGGGGATGACACATCGCCTAGGCCGCCATGCCCGCGTCGATCACCATGGTCGCGCCGGTAATCATGCGGCTCTCGTCGCTGGCGAGAAACGTCACGAGATCGGCGATCTCTTTCGTCTCGATGTAGCGGCCGAGCCGCATGCGCTGCAGGATCGTTTCGTGCGCGGCGTCGGGATTGGCCGGCGCCATGCCGCCTTCGAGGCCGCGCATCATGTCGCCCTGCACGGGGCCGGGATGCACGGTGTTCACGCGAATCTTGCGCGGCGCGGCCTCGATCGCCGCGACACGCATCAGGCCGACGACGGCGTGCTTGCTCGCCACATAGGCCGGCATGCCCGCCGAACCCCGCAGGCCCGCGACGGAGGAGGTGCAGACGATCGACCCGCCGTCCTTCATGGCCGGCAGCATGTGCTTGAGGCCGAGAAACACGCCGCGCACGTTCACCGCCATCACGGCGTCGAAATCGGCGTCCTTGTAGGCCTCGATCGGCGCGACCGCGCCGGCGACGCCGGCGTTGTTGAAGAAAATGTCGACGCGCCCGAACAGCTTCCGCGCCTCCGCGGCATAGCGCGCGGTTTCCTCGCCTGACGTCACGTCGGCGGCGAGCCCGTGCGCGGAATTGCTTTTCAGTTCGCCGAGCGCCACCTCGACGCGCGCAGAATCGCGATCGACGATCAGAACGCGCGCGCCTTCGGCGAGAAACCGCGCCGCCGTCGCCATGCCGATATTGCCCGAACCGCCCGTGATGACGGCGGATTTGCCTGCGAGCCGCATCCATCCTCCCCTTGCGCCGTCCCGGCGGCGCTTTCGTTTCCACCTTGGCGCCGATCCTGAGACGACCTAGTTCTGTTGTCCAGCATCGCTGGAAGTGGAGGCGCCATGCAGATCGGGATCGTCGGCCTCGGCCGCATGGGCGCGAATATCGCGCGGCGCCTCATGCGCGCCGGCCATGAGGTCGTCGCCTGGGACCGGAGCGCCGAGGCCGTCGCCGCGCTGGCCAAGGACGGCGCGACGCCCGCGAGCGGCCTCGCCGACCTCGCCGGCAAGCTCGCCGCGCCGCGCGCGGTGTGGATCATGCTGCCCGCGGGCGCGGCGACCGACGGCGCGATCGACGAGATCTCGGCCCATCTGTCTGCGGGCGACGCGCTGATCGACGGCGGCAACACCTTCTGGCGCGACGATATTTCGCGCGCGAAGAAGCTGAAGCCGAAAGGGATATTCTATCTCGACGTCGGCACATCGGGCGGCGTGTGGGGACTGGAGCGCGGCTATTGCCTCATGATCGGCGGCGAAAAGGCGGTCGTGCAGCGGCTCGATCCGATCTTCGCCGCACTCGCGCCCGGCCCCGGCGGAATCGAAAAGACGCCCGGCCGCGAAAAGCGCTCGCCCACCGCCGAGCAGGGCTACCTGCATTGCGGCCCGGTCGGTTCCGGGCACTACGTGAAGATGGTGCACAACGGCGTCGAATACGGATTGATGCAGGCCTACGCCGAGGGCTTCGACCTCCTGCGCCACGCCGGCGACGCGGCGCGCCCGGAGGATGAGCGCTTTCCGATCGAGGTCGCCGACGTCGCCGAAGTCTGGCGGCGCGGCTCCGTCGTCACCTCGTGGCTGCTCGACCTCGCCGCGGCGGCGCTCGCGAAAGACCCGGCGCTTGCCGCCTTCACCGGCAAGGTCGAGGATTCCGGCGAGGGCCGCTGGACCGTGCAGGAAGCCGTGGACCAAGCGACGCCCGCGCCGGTTCTCACTGCGGCGCTCTACGCGCGCTTCCGCTCACGGCAGGACGCGACGTTCGCGGACAAGATCCTATCCGCCATGCGCAAGGGATTTGGCGGCCATGGCGAAGCCAAATAATCGGACCACGAGCCTTCAGGCTCGCATGCACACATGGACCGCGAGCCTTCAGGCTCGCATGGGCGCCGCGATGAAATGCGAGCCTTCAGGCTCGCGGTCCAAAGGTTTCGCATGAGCTTCGCTCCTCCCCGTCCGGCGCCGCCCATCGTCTTCGTCCTGTTCGGCGCCAACGGCGATCTCACCGCGCGCCTCGTCTTTCCCGCTCTCTACAATCTCGCGGCGCAAAAGCTCCTGCCCGAGGCCTTCGCGATCGTCGCCGTCACCCGCGAGGACTACGGCGAGAAGGCGATGCGCGACCATTTGCGCGAAAGCCTCGGCAAATATTGCAACGAGAAATGCGATCTCGCCGTCGTCGACGATCTCGTCGCGCGCGTGACGGTCGTCGTCGCCGACGCCGCCGATCCGAAATCCTTCGAGGCGCTCGGCGCGCATCTCGAGGACATCGACGCGAAGAATGGCGTGAAGGGCAACCGCATCTTCTATCTCGCGATTCCGCCCGCCGGCTTTGCGCCGACCGTGCGCGCGCTGGGCGCCGCGGGCCTCACGCGACGCAAGAACGGCGCCTTCGCGCGCGTGATCGTCGAAAAGCCCTTCGGCCACGACCTGCGATCCGCGATGAAGCTCAACGCCGAACTGCGCGAGGTTCTGGACGAGGACCAGATCTTCCGCATCGATCATTATCTCGGCAAGGAGACGGTGCAGAATATCCTCATGCTGCGCTTCGCCAACGGCCTGTTCGAGCCGATCTGGCGGCGCGAGCATATCGACCACGTGCAGATCACCGTGGCGGAAACGGTCGCCATCGGCCGGCGCGGCGCCTTCTACGACGCGACCGGCGCCTTGCGGGACATGGTGCCGAACCATCTCTTCCAATTGCTGTCGCTCGTCGCGATGGAGCCGCCGGCGCGGCTGAATGCCGACAGCGTGCGCTCGGAAAAGGCGCGCGCGCTCGACGCCATCCGCATCGTGACGCCGGAAGAGGCGCTCCGCGATTCCGTGCGCGCGCAATATGTCGCAGGCCATATCGGCGACGAGACCATCGCCGATTATCGGCAGGAAAAGGACGTCGCGCCCGACAGCACGACCGAAACGTTCGCCGCGCTGAAACTGTTCATCGACAATTGGCGATGGGCCGGCGTGCCCTTCTATCTGCGCACCGGCAAGGCGCTCGCGCGCCGCTATACGGAAGTGGCGATCAAGTTCCGCGAGGCGCCGATCTCCATGTTCCGCGGCATTGATCTCGACGGCCTGCGCTCCAACTACCTCGTGCTGCAGATCGCGCCCGACGAAGGCATCACGCTGCAATTCAACGCCAAGACGCCCGGCCCCAGCCTGTCGATCGCGCGCGTCGCCATGGATTTCCGCTACGCCGATTTCTTCGACGCGCGGCCGGCGACCGGCTACGAGACATTGCTCTACGATTGCATGACCGGCGACGGGCTGCTCTACCAGCGCGCCGACGGCGTGGAAGCCGGCTGGCGCGCCGTCGAGCCCTTCCTCGAAGCCTGGCGCGCGGCCGGCGACCAGGGCCTGGCGCTCTATCGCGCGGGCTCCGCCGGCCCGGCCGACGCCGACGCGCTGCTCGCGCGCGACGGGCGGCGGTGGCGGCAGGCGACGTGACGCCGTCCATCACGAATTGGCGTGAGCCCCCTCCCCGCCCCTCCGCCGCTTCGCGGGAGAGGGAGCAGACGGCGGGCTTCGTCGCGTTTCGCGATCACGAAAGCTTGTCGTCCCCTCTCCCGCGTGAGCGGGGGAGGGCAAGGGAGGGGGCGGCGCCGTCCAACGCATCATGACCGACAATCCCCTCCCCGCCGTCATCGTGCTCATGGGCGTCGCCGGCTCCGGCAAGTCGACCATCGGCGTCGCCCTGTCGAAGAAGCTCGGCTGGCCCTATGCGGATGCCGACGAATTCCATCCGCCCGCCAATGTCGCCAAGATGAGCGCGGGGACGCCGCTGACGGACGAGGATCGCTGGCCCTGGCTCGCCGCCATCGCCGCGCATATCGATCGCGCGCGCGAAAGCGGCCGCCACGCCATCGTCTCATGCAGCGCGCTGAAGCGCGCCTACCGCGACGTGTTGATCGGCGCGCGCGAGGACGTGCGCCTCGTGCTGCTCGACGGAACGAAGGAGGAAATCTTCGCCCGCATGAGCGCGCGCAAAGATCACTTCATGCCGCTGAGCCTGCTCGACAGCCAGTTCGCGACGCTGGAGCGGCCGGAAGCGGACGAGCGTCCCGTCGTCGTTTCGATCGACGGAACGCCGGACGAGATTGCGGAGAAGATCGTCGTGGGGATCGGCGGATAGTCGAACCCGGGACCGCCGGCCTCCGGCCGGCAGCCCTCACGCCGCCAGCGCATTCTCTACCAGCCGCGCCCAATAGCTCACGCCGTAGGGAATGGCCTTGTCGTTGAAGTCGTATTCGGGGTGATGCAGACCGGCCGTCGGTCCGTTGCCGATGCAGATGAAGGCGCCGGGGCGCGCTTCCAGCATGTAGGAGAAATCCTCCGCGCCCATCACCGGCGGCACGTTCGTCATGACCTTCTCCGCGCCGACGATCTCCTGCGCCACCTTCGTGGCGAATTCCGTTTCGTCCGCGTGATTGAACGTCACGGGATAGCCGTCCTCGAAGTCGATGCTCACCTTGCACTTGTTGAGCGCGGCGACGCCTTCGACGATCTCGTGGAAGCGCTGCTTGGCGAGCGCGCGCGTCTCCTTCTTCAGCGCGCGGATCGTGCCCGTCAGGTGGGCGGTCTGCGGAATGATGTTGTTGGCCGTGCCCGCGTGGAACTGCGTCACCGACACGACGACGGAATCGATCGGGCCGACATTGCGCGACGCGATGGTCTGCAACGCGTTCACCATCTGCGCGCCGGCGACGATCGGGTCGATGCAATCGTTCGGCTGCGCGGCATGGCCGCCATGGCCCGTGATCTCGACCTCGAACCGGTCGGCCGACGCCAGGAACGGCCCCTGCCGGATCGCGAACATGCCGAGCGGGATGCCCGGCATATTGTGCATGCCGTAGACCTGCTCGACCTTGAAACGGTCCATCACGCCGTCGTTCACCATTTCGCGACCGCCGCCGCCGCCTTCCTCCGCCGGCTGGAAGATCACGATGGCCGTGCCGGCGAAATTGCGCGTCTCCGCCAGGTAGCGCGCCGCGCCGAGCAACATGGCCGTGTGCCCGTCATGGCCGCAGGCGTGCATCTTGCCGGGCGTCTCCGACTTGTGCGCGACGCTGGTCGCTTCCAGGATCGGCAGGGCGTCCATGTCGGCCCGCAAGCCGATCGTGCGGCCCTCGCCCTTGCGGCCCTTGATGACGCCGACGACGCCGGTGCGGCCGAGACCCGTGACGACCTCGTCGCAGCCGAATTCCTTCAGCTTCTGCTCCACCACGCCCGCCGTGCGGAACACGTCGAACATGAGTTCGGGATGGCGATGCAGGTCCTGCCGCCAGAGAGCGACTTCGTCGGAGAGTTCGGCGACGCGATTGACGATGGGCATGGCGGCTCCGCTTGCGATGTGGCCTGAGGATTTCCGCCAGCAAAGCCCCAGCCGCGCGCCGCGTCAACCGGCAATCGGACATGCGAAAGCGGCCGGCGCCATGCGCCGGCCGCTTCTGGTCCGCCTGCGCGGATCAGCCCTCGATGATCTGGACGATGCGATGGGTGCGCGGATCGACCAGCACGATCTGGTCGTTCACGACCGCATAGCGGTAGCCGCGCACGCCATACTGGTCCGGCACCTCGTAATATTCCACGCCGGTCGGCGGCAGAACGGCCCCGACGACGACGCGCTGATCCCAGCGGTAGGACGGACGGTGCTCCTGCACGACATATTCGCGGAAGCGCGGACGCTGGTCGACGCCCAGCAGGCCCGCCACGCCGCCGACCACGCCGCCCACGGCGCCGCCGACGACCGCGCCCGGCGCGCCGAGAGCATGGCCGCCTTCCTCCGCGCCGCGCGCCTCGCCGCCCGCAATGCCCTGCGCCTGCGCAGCCATCGGGGCGAGCGCCGCGCATACCAGAAATGCCTGAATCGTCTTGCGCATGTGAATTCTCCTGTTCCGGATCGAAAAAGCATGCCCCGCACAGAAACGTGAGGACGCCGCCGAGGTTCCGGCGCGGCGGGATCGTCGCGGTGCGGCTTGCAATGCGACGCGCACCGCCTAGCATGCGCGCGAAAGATCAATCGAAAGAGCGACATGCTCGCGGAGGAGACGAATGTATATTCCGATGGCGGACGTTCCGCGCTGGTACGCCGAGCGCAACGGCGCCGAAACTGTGGCGATCGTCCATGGCGACGACCAGTTGAGCTGGGGCGCGCTGGAGCGCAACGCCAACGCGCGGGCGCGCGTGATGATGGACAAGGGCGTCAAGCCCGGCGATTTCGTCGCCGTCGGCCTGCCCAATTCCAACTCTTTCTACGAGACGACCTTCGCCATCTGGAAATGCGGCGCAACGCCCTGCTCGCTCTCCTATCGCCTGCCGCGCGGCGAGGCTTCCGCCATTCTCGAACTGCTGCGGCCTTCGCTCGTCGTCGGCGGCGAGGACGACTGGAATGCGCCCAATCGCCTGCCGGCGGATTTTTCGATGCAAGGATTTTCGGACGAAAGGATCGACGGCCCGATCGCGCGCTACTGGAAGGCGATGACCTCGGGCGGCTCGACGGGGCGCCCGAAGGTGATCGTCGATCACGGCCCCGCCTGCGTCGACCCCAAGGTGCCGCCGCTGGTGATGCACGAGGGCGTGCGCCTGCTCAATCCCGGCCCGCTCTATCACAACGCGCCCTTCATCATCACGCACAGCGCGCTGTTCGAGGGCGGCCTGCTCGTCGGCATGAAGAAGTTCGACGCGGCGGAGGCGCTGCGGCTCATCGAACGCTTCCGCATCGAATGGGTGAATTTCGTGCCGACCATGATGAGCCGCATCTGGGCGCTGCCCAAGGAGGAGCGCGAGAAATACGACGTGTCGAGCCTGCGCGTCGTCTTCCACATGGCCGCGCCCATGCCGATGTGGCTGAAGGAGGAATGGATCGACTGGCTCGGGCCTGAGCGCGTCTACGAGCTCTACGGCGGCACGGAGCGGCAGGCGAGCACGATCATTCCCGGAACGGAATGGGTGAAGCGCAAGGGCTCGGTCGGTCGCGTCGAGATCGGCGCCGCGAAGGTCGTCGGCGAAGACGGACGCGAACTGCCGCCCGGCGAAGTCGGTGAAATCTATCTCAAAAGCGCAGAAGGTCCGGGCACGACCTATCATTATCTCGGCGCGGAGCCGAAGCGCGACGGCGACGGCTGGGAATCGCTCGGCGACGTCGGCCGCGTGGACGAGGAAGGCTACATCTGGCTCGCCGACCGCCGCACCGACATGATCTTGCGCGGCGGCGCGAACGTGTATCCGGCGGAAGTGGAAGCCGCGCTGATCGCCCACCCCGACATCGCCTCCTGCGCGGTGGTGGGATTGCCGCATCCCGATCTCGGCGCCTCGATCCACGCCGTATTGCAGGTGCGCGAAGGCGCGGACGCGGACGCCATCGTGACCGCCCTGCCGAAATTCCTCGGCGATCTGCTCAGCCGGCCGAAACATCCCGAAAGCTACGAAGTCACGACCGAGCCCGTGCGCGACGACGCCGGCAAGGTGCGCCGCACGATGCTGCGCGACGAGCGCGTGCGATGGATGCAGGAGGGGCGCGATTTCCGGGTGATGGCGCGGTAGCGGTCCAGCGAAAACGCGTCGCCCTCGCGCCTCGAGACGCCGCTTTCAGCGTCTCCCCGGCGCGAGGGCGGCAACGCCGACGACGAATGTCCCGGCCAAGGCAGTCGCGCCCGTGCGCGTTCAGGCGCTCTCGCCTTGCCAGCGGCGCCAGGCCCACATGCCCGCGAGAAGAATGAGCGAGCCGGCGACGGCCGCCACGACGTCGCGCGCGGAAATCGCCACCTTGTCGAGCGCGGGCAGCAGGTTGAACAACCAGAAGATGCCGCCGCCGATCAGCGCGCCGCCGCACCCCAGCGCTATATTCGTCAAAAGGCCGTAGCCGGCTTTCTGGCGCGTGACGACACGCGCCGTCAGGCTGCCGGCGATAATGCCGACGATGAGCCACGTGAGCAGATTTCCGAGCGTGAACATCCCTGCCCCCTTTTGAATGGAACTACACGGTCGCCGCTCCGCGCGTATTGAGATAGACGGCGTACAGCGACCGACTGGCCGCCATGAACAGGCGATTGCGCCGCGCGCCGCCGAAACAGAGATTGGCGCAGCGCTCGGGCAGATGGATGCGGCCGATCATGTCGCCGGATGGCGCAAAGACCGCGACGCCGTCGAATCCTTCGCCGCCGCCCCAACCGCCCCAGAGATTGCCGTCCTCGTCGCAGCGAAACCCGTCCGGCGCCTGCTCGCCGTCGCCGGCGAAGAAGAGGCGGCCGCGCGTGAGCCGCGATCCGTCCGCCACGTCGTAAACGCGAATGCGCCGCGGGCGCGTCCCGGACTCGACGACGTAGAGCTGCGTTTCGTCGGGCGAGAAGCAAAGGCCGTTGGGCTGATCGACATCTTCGGCGACGACCGTCGCGGCGCCCGTCGCGCCGTCGATCCGGTAGACGCGCGTCGGCAGTTCCGGCTCGGCCTTCTCGCCCTCGTAATGGCCGCGTATGCCGAAGGTCGGATCGGAAAACCAGATCGAGCCGTCGCTCTTGACGATCACGTCGTTGGGCGAATTGAGGCGCCGGCCCTCGAAGCGGTCCATCAGGACCGTGATCGACCCGTCATATTCCGTGCGCGTCACGCGGCGGGCGAGATGTTCGCAGGTCACGAGCCGCCCCTGGCGGTCGCGCGTATTGCCGTTGGCGTTGTTGGCGGGCTGGCGGAACGTCGATACGCCGCCCGTCGTCTCGTCCCACTTGAGGAGCCTGTCGTTGGGAATGTCGCTCCAGATCAGCGCGCGCCCGTCGCCGAACCACACCGGCCCCTCGCACCAGCGCGCGCCGGTCCACAGCCGCTCGACTGCCGCGTTGAAGATCGCGTAGCGCGCGAAACTCTTGTCGAGGACCTCGATCGCGGGATCGGGATAGCGCGCGACCTGTTCCACTCCACTCCTCCCGGACCGCGAGCCTTCAGGCTCGCATGTTCGCCACGAAAGCGAGCCTGAAGGCTCGCGGTCCATTTACGCCGTGCGCCCGATGCGCGCGGCGACGACGCCGATGGCGGCGGCCAGCGCACCGCCGGCGACAATATCGGAAATCCAGTGATAGTCGGCGCCGATCAGGCCGATCACGGGAACGGCCATGGCGATGGCGTAGAGCGCCCGCCAGCGCGGCCAGATCACCCACAGCGTCGCCATGAAGGCGACGATGGTCGCCGTATGGCCGGAGGGAAAGGCCGTCCAGCCCGTGCCGCCGTGGAACGGAAAGAAGCCGAACACGCCGTCCTTGATGAAGGACGGATTGTTGTTCGTCCACGTCTCCGGCCATGTGCGGCCGAAGGCGTATTTGAGCTGGTCCTTCGCCGCGAAGGTGACGCAGAGCGCCGCCGCCGCGCGGACGAGTGGCTCGGCCACGGGCCCGAACGGCTTGCGGCGCGCATAGAGCCACACGCCCCAGGCGACGATGAAGACGGAGGCGCCCTGCACGATCTCCGAGACATAGGTGAGCTTGCGGAAGTCGAGCTGGCGATGGTGCAGATTGGCGTGGACGAAGCTCGCGACGGGACGGTCGACGAAGAGATAGGCGATCGCGATCGCCACGATGGCGCCGAGCGCGGATAGCGCCCATCCACGCGCGGCCTCGGGCGTCGGCGCGATGTCGAGGAACTGGTTGCGGTCGGGTTGCACGTTCATGGCGCCAGCGGACCAGAGTTTGTCGCCACTGGCAAGGCGCGCCTCACGCCGAGGCGATCGCCTCCAGCCGCGCGGCGTCCATCACGCGCACGCCGTCCGGCACGATCACGATCAGCTTGTCGCGCGCCATGCGGTTGAGCGTGCGGCTCACCGTCTCGATGGTCAGGCCGAGAAAATCGGCGATGTCCTGCCGGCCCATCGGCAGGTCGATCGTGACCGACGACTTGCCGGAAATGCGCGCCCAGCGCTTCTGCAGGCCAAGCAGGAAGGAGGCGAGCTTCTCCTCCGCGTCGCGCCGGCCGAGCAGCACCATCTGCTGCTGCGCGAGCGCGAGCTCGTGCGTCGCCATGTCGTGCAGGCGCCGCAGCATCTGCGGATGCTGGTCGGCGTAATCGCCGAAATGATCGCGCGAGAAGCGGCATACAGTCACAGCCGTCACCGCGTCCGCGCAAAAGCCGTAGCCGTCGGCGAGCGCGAGGCCGAGGAAATCGCCCGGCAGCGCGAAGCCGACGATCTGCCGGCGGCCGTCCGGCAGCAGCTTGTAGAGACGCACGACGCCATGCACGACGGTGAAGACGTGGCGCACGGGCGTCTCCTGATTGAACAGGACGGAGCGCGCGGGAAAATTCACGGGATGATTGAGCTTCTGCAGGCCGGTGAAGGCCGCATCCTCGAGCGAGCCGCACACGCTCAGCGCGCGCGCCTCGCAACCGCGGCACAGATCGCCGCAATCGCAGGAGCCGTGCGTTCGCGTCTCGATGGCGCTCAGGTGAATCATTCAATCCCCATCTGTCGCAGTCTACGATTTCGCCATATGTGACCGGCAATTGCCGACATTGATTTATAGCAACGACCCCAAGCGACGCCAGCCTTCATTTATTCTTTCCGGTCTTTCGTTTCTCGAAGTCCTGCAAGGCGAAAACTGATGTTCATGGCGAGAGGGCTGACAGCGGCGGAGGCGCATCTTGCCTATCCGCTCGTCTCCTGTCGCTATCCCACTCTGTCTCTTGCGCTTTGGACGAACTACGTGCGCGCCGCCGAACGCGCGGACGCCGCCGAACGCCTGATTTGCCTTATCGATCGGCGCGATCGGCGCCATGCGATCTTCGCCTATGGCGTCGATAGGTCGCAGCCCCACGCGCGCCTGCGCGTGGCTCATATCGCGACCTTCCAGTTGATCGGCGATCTCATCCATCGCGCCCTGCACCAGACGCTCGAACAGATCGCGGCAGAACACGGCTGCCGCGAAGTCGTCGTCGAGACATGGAGAGGCTGTAACGATGTGGCCGTTGTTTCCGCATCCTGCCTGACCAATCAGGCCCGCGGCGTGCTCACGCTCGATTCGACCATCGCGCGAACGGGCGCGCTCAACTAGAATAGTTCGTCGTCAGATCAACGGCGCCAGCATCGCGCCGGCAAGCGCGGCCGACAGCAGCGCGAAGTCGTGCAGCGCGAGCATGAGCCGCGTCGGCGCGCCGTCGCGATAGATCCATTGCAGGAGACCGGCGTTGGCGAGGGACCAGCCAACGCCGGCGGAAGCCAGCGCAAGGCCGATCGAAGTCGCCGCCGCGCCGGCCGAGAACAGCGCGGCGCCGGCGACGAGAATCGCCAGGCCCGCGACGAGCGCGATCGTCGGCGGCGGCTCGGCGCTGGCGAAGCGGATGATGGCGGCCGGCGCATACATGGCGACGAGATGCCAGGCGATGACGCCGCCGACGGCCGCCGAGGCGACGCCGCAGGCGACCAGCGTCGGCGAGGCGCGCGCCATCAGCAGCGTCATCACGAACCAGGCGATGGCGCCGATGATCGTCGCCGCGATGAAGGCCGACAGCGGCGGCGCGGGGCGCGGCTCGGCGCGCGCCATGCCGAGCGCATGCGGCAGGGTGACGGCGATGACGAGCGCCACGAGATCGACGATCCCGGCGGCCGCCAACGTCGCCGCGTCCGCGAAGGGACCGGCCCATTCGCTTGCAAGGAACATGAGGCCCGGCGCGAGCAGCGCGGCCAGTGCGCCGCCGGCGAACACGACCGCGCCGCCGCGCGGCCCCTGCGCGCCCGCCGCCGCCGCATGACGATAGAAGAGCGCGAAACCATGCGCGAGGCCGAGCCACAGCGCGCCGATGCACAGCGGCGCGAACAGGCCGCGCATCGCCGACCACGCCGACAGCGCGCCGCCGGCGACGCCGAGACTGGCGCCGAGCGAAAAGGCCGCGCGCCGCCCGAAAGCGTCGAGCAGGAAGGACGCGGGAAAGGTCGCGAGCGCCGCGCCGAGCAGCGTGAGCGCATAGGGGACGCCGGCCAGCGCAGGCCGCGGCGCGACAGCGGCGGCCGTGAGCGGCAGCGCCGCCAGCACCAGCGTCTGCGCGAGAATGGCGAGACCGAAGCCGGCCGTCAGGCGCGCCAGCGCCTCGCCGCCGCGGGCGGACTCGTCGCCCGGCGCGCAGACGCAATCGAGCCTGCCGGCGCGCCCCGCGGCTGGATCGAGGTCGGCGTAGCTCATGACTTCTTTTCGTCGACGTCGTCGTCGAACAGCACGCGCGCCGCCGCCCCGTCGAGATCGTCAAACTGTCCGCTGCGCAGCGACCACACGAAGGCGACGAGGCCGACGAAGCCGAGCGTCAGCGCGATGGGCACGAGATAGATCAGGACGTTCATGCCGTCGCCCCCGCATTCGACCGCGCGCCCGCCGGCGCGCCATCGCTTCGTTCAGCCGTCGCGCGGCCGACGCCGGCGCCCGCGCGCAAGGCGTTGGCGGTGACGATCAGCGACGAGCCGGACATGGCGAGCGCGGCGATGAGCGGCGTCACATGGCCGGATATGGCGAGTGGCACGGCGACCGCATTGTACACGATGGCGATCCACAGGTTCTCGCGCATCAGCTTTCGCGCGAGGCGGGACAGGCAGAGGGCGCGCGCGACCGGCGCGAGCTTCTCGCCCAGAAAAACCGCATCGGCGGACGCCTGCGCGACATCGGCCGCGCTCACCGGCGACAGCGAGACATGCGCCGCGGCGAGCGCCGGCGCGTCGTTGAAGCCGTCGCCGACCATCAGCGGCCTGCGTCCTTCCGCCTTCAGGGCCTCGAGGCGCGCGACCTTGTCCGCGGGCTTCGCGCCGCCGATCCAGTCGGAAACGCCGAGCGCCTGCGCGACCGCGCGCGTCGCGATCGCGGAATCGCCGGAGATGATCTCGATCCGATAGCCGGCGGCCTTCAGCGCGGCGACCGTCTCGACCGCGTCGGGACGCAGCGTCTGGCGCACGTGGAAGACGGCCGTCTCGTCGCCGCGGCGATAGCAGATGGCGGAAGCGCCTTCGTCGAGCGCCGGCGCCGTGGCCGAGACGTCGAGGCCGCAGAAGACAGCGCTGCCGAGCCGCGTCTCGACGCCGTCGATCTCGGCGCTCACGCCCGCGCCCGCCTCCTCACGCGCGCCGTCGCAGGGCGCGCCCGTCGGCCGTTCCTGCGCCAGCGCCCGCGCCAGCGGATGGCGCGAGGACCGCGCGAGCCGCGCCGCGCGCTCGATGAGATCAGGCGAAAAATCATGCGCATTGGCGACGCGCGGCTCCGGCAGGGTCAGCGTGCCGGTCTTGTCGAAGACGATCGTGTCGGCCTCCGCCAGGCGTTCGATCGCATGGCCGCCGTTGAGCAATACGCCCGAGCGGAACAGCGCGCCGGACGCCGTCACATGCACGGCCGGCACGGCGAGCGCCAGCGCGCAGGGACAGGTGATGATGAGAACGGCGATGGCCGTGACGATCGAATCATGCGCGGACGCGCCCGCGATCAGCCAGCCGGCGAGCGTCGCCGCCGCCGTCACATGCACGACCGGCGCGTAGATTTTCGAGGCGCGCTCGGCGAGGCCGACATAATGCGACCGCGCGCTCGCCGCGTTCTCGAGCAGCCGCTCGATCTCGTCGAGAAAGCCGCCGGCGCCGACGGCGCGCGCGCGGATCTTCAGCGCGCCGGAGAAATTGAGCGTGCCGGAAAAGACCTCCGCGCCCTCGCCGATCACGCGCTGGCGCGTCTCGCCGGTGACGATGCTCTCGTCGATCTCGCTCGCGCCCGAGATGACGGCGCCGTCGACGGGAATGCGCTCGCCCGGCCGCACGAGCACGATGTCGCCGGCCGCGATCCGCGCGGTCGGAACCTGCGTGACGGAGCCGTCGGCGTTGACGCGCGCGGCGAGCGGCGATCGCAAGGCGGCGATATTGCCGGCGACAGCGCGCGTGCGCTGGCGCATCGTCTGTTCGAGATAGCGTCCGACGAGCAGGAAGAAGATCAGCATCAGCGCCGAGTCGAAATAGGCGTTGTGCTGGTGGTGCGCGGTCTCGACGAGGCTCATGCCGAGCGCGAGACAGATGCCGAGCGAGATCGGCACGTCCATGTTGAGCGACCGCCGCTGCAGGGCGCCGAGCGCGCTCGTGAAGAACGGCCGTCCGGAAAAGGCCGCCGCCGGCAACGCGATCAGCGCCGACAGCCAATGGAACATGTCGCGCGTCTCGGGCGTGATGTCGGAAACGTTGCCGGCCCATACCGACACCGACAGCAGCATGACGTTCATCGCCGCGAAGCCCGCGACCGCGAGGCAGCGCAGCAGATATTTCGCATGTTCGGCGTCGCGCGACTCGGCTTCGGCGAGCTCGAAGGGATGGGCGACGTAGCCCATGCGGCGCAATTGCTCGACCGCAGCCGCGGGGTCGACCGCATCGTCCTTCCAGCCGAGCGCGAGCCGCGAATTGGAATAATTGACCCGCGCCCTATCGACGCCGGGAAGCTTCTTCATCGCCTGCTCGATCTCGACGATGCAGGCGGCGCAGGTCATGCCGTCGATGGCGAAGTCGATTCCGCGCGCGCCGTCGTCGGTCTGACGCACGAAGCCGGAGAGATCGACGTCCATCGGCGTGGGCCTCGCCTCAGTTGAGCGTGATGCGGTTGCGCGACTGGAACACGACCTTGTCGTCGCGCGACGCGGCCAGCTCGAATTCCCAGACGCCCGCCGGCGCGACGGCCTCGCCGCGATAGACGCCGGGCGCCGTCTCGACCAGCTCGACGCGGCGATCGCGCTTGACGTCGGCGGGCGCGGCCAGCAGCGCGCGCATGGCGAGGCCGGTCAGCGCCGCGCCCACGGAATCGTGCGCGGCCACCTCGACCTGCGCCTTGCCGTCCGGCGTGCGCGTCACCTGGCCGTCGACCTTCCAGCCGCGCGCTTCCTGCTCGCGCGCCTCCCGGATCGCGGCGTTGTAGGCGATGCCCTGCTCGTAGGGATGCGCGGTCACCTCGCCGCTGTGCGTCGTCAGCGCATAGCGGATCATCACGACATTGACCCCCGCCACGATGCCGAAGAAGGCGACGAGCATGGCGAGCACATGAAGGCCGGTCAGCCGGAATTGGCTCTCCTCGCGCTGCGGGACTGCGTTTGCTTCTGGCAATACGGTCGGCATGTCTGCGTCCTCGCGCTCTCTTACGGCGCCCGGAAGAAGTCCTTCGCGGTCGCCACGATCTTTCCGGTCTCGTCGGTCAGGACGAAGCGCAGCGGCGTCGAATTGCCCTGCGGCGTCTCTTTTCCGCTGAACACCAATAGACGCGTTTCGCGCGTCTGGTCTGGACCCATATCAAGGTCCTCGCGCCCGCTTTGGTCCTTGTCCTCGCCCACGACCTCGAATCTCGAGCCCGGCAGGCCTTCGATCCTGAGGGTGAAATGGCGCGCCCGCGGCGCCATGTTGGCGAAGCGAACCGTATAGCCGTTGCGGATTTCCCCGTTCGACAGGGTCACGAACAGCGGGTTGCGGTCGTGGATCACCGCGAGCCCCGCATCGGCGCGCGTGAGCAGCTTGCCCGCCATCAGGCCGCCGATGCCGAGGATCAGAATGGTGTAGAGCACGGTCCTGACGCGCACCGGCCTGAAGACGTTTTCCTTCCCCGCGAGCCGGCGCTGGATGTTGACGTCGGTGTCGTAGGCGATCAGGCGCTCGGGCCGCCCGATCTTGCGCATCACATTGTCGCAGGCGTCGATGCACAGGCCGCACTGGATGCAGCCCATGTTCGGGCCGCCGCGGATGTCGACGCCGGTAGGGCAGACGGCGACGCATTGGCCGCAGTCGACGCAATCACCGGCCTGCCCGCCCAGCGCGCGGATCGCCTTCGCCTTCTTGACCGACATGCGCTGCTCGCCGCGGTCGTAGCGATAGGTGACGTTGAGGGCGTTCTCGTCGGTGAGCGCCGCCTGGATGCGCGGCCAGGGGCACATGTAGAGGCAGACCTGCTCCCGCATGAAGCCGGCGAGAACGTATGTCGTCGCGGTCAGGATGCCGATCCAGATAT
This sequence comes from Rhodoblastus sp., assembly GCA_036796555.1. GTDB lineage: Bacteria > Pseudomonadota > Alphaproteobacteria > Rhizobiales > Beijerinckiaceae > JAJXWB01. The sequence goes on from DAIRCS010000050.1 coordinate 20,942, forward strand.
AGGCGATCGCCGGCGCGCTGAACGTCGCGAGCTGGCGCACCAGCGTCGGCGCGTCGTTGAAATAGAGAACCCAGGCGC
>DAIRCS010000051.1:0-20924 GCA_036796555.1 Rhodoblastus sp.
TCGGACAGGCAAACCATGCCGGCAAACGCGAAATCCTCGTCGGGAACGGCGTCGATAGGGGGGCGTTCGACGATTGATCCGCACTGTCATCCCCGACGCGCGCAGCGCGATCGGGGATCCAGAAGCAAGATCACGATTCTCTACCGCGCGGCCCTGGATCCCCGCTTTCGCGGGGATGACATTGCGGCTACGCCCGCAGCGGACCGCCGAGCGTGCGCCACATCGACACGCCGCCTTGGAAATGGACGGCGTTCTCGAATCCCGCTTTCCGCAGGTGTCGCAGCGCGGTCCCCGAGCGCGCGCCGGACAGGCAGATCAGCACGACCTTGCGGTCGCGCGGCAGATGCGCGGGATCGAAGCGCGACAGCGGCACGTTCCTGGAGCCGGGCACATGGCCGTTGCGATATTCGCCCTGCTCGCGCACGTCGACGAGATCGACGACGCCGGCGGCGAGTTCCCGGCGCAGATCGTCGAAGCCGATCACGTGCGAGGGACCGGCGCCATGCGAGCGGCCGAAGAGTTTCGAAAAGAACATCGTCGCGTCCTATTCGGCGGCTTCGGCCGGCGCGGTGAACTGCGTGTAGGCGTCAAGCGCGTGGCTCGCATACATGGCGGACGGGCCCGCGCCCATGTAGATCGCCATGCCCAGCGTCTCCGTCACCTCCTCGCGCGTCGCGCCCTGCTGCACGGCGGCCTTGACGTGGAAGGCGATGCAATCGTCGCAGCGCACCGCCACCGAGATGCCGAGCGCGATCAGCTCCTTCGTCTTGGTGTCGAGCGCCTTGGGCGTCAGCGCCGATTGCGCGATGGCCGCGAACGCCTTCATGACGTCGGGCGCGCCGCCGCGCAGGTTCTTCAGGTCGGCGGAAAGTTTTTTCGTGGTTTCGGGCCAGTTGTCGATCATCGTCGCGTCCTCGCAGGAATGAAGGCGCCCGGCCGGCGCTCTCGGATCGATATCGTATATCATAATATTCGCATGTTACAATATAAAATTTCCGCACGGCCGCCCCTGGCCCGCGCAGCCGTCGATCGCGCGCTATTTGGAAAATGAATAAACGGCCGGGCCAATCGAATTAGACCCGCCGCGCGCGCGCGCCTAGAAACCGCCGATCAAGGAAGGGACGGAAATGATCAAAGTCTGCGTGGCCGGCGCGAGCGGCGCCTTCGGCATCAAGCATCTCGACGCCATCAAGAACATTCCCGGCGTCGAAGTCACCTCCATCGTCGGCGGCCGTTCGGGCGATCTCGAAGGCTTCGCGAAAGACCGCGGCATCGGGCACTGGACGCGCGACCTCGACGAGAGCCTCGCCCGCTCTGACGTCGACGCCGTCATCCTCTCGACGCCGACGCAGATGCACGCCGCGCAGGGCGTCGCCTGCATGAAGGCCGGCAAGCACGTGCTGATCGAAATCCCGATGGCCGACAGCCTCGCCGATTCCGAGGCGCTGGTACGCGTACAGAAGGAGACCGGCGTCGTCGGCATGGCCGGCCATGTCCGCCGCTTCAACCCGAGCCATCAATGGATCCACAACAAGATCAGAAAGGGCGAGCTGAAGATCCAGCAGATGGACGTGCAGACCTATTTCTTCCGCCGCACCAACACCAACGCCACGGGGCAGGCGCGCTCCTGGACCGATCACCTGCTGTGGCATCACGCCTGCCACACGGTCGATCTCTTCCAGTACCAGACGGGCGAGGAGCCTTCGAAGGTGATGGGCCTCGAAGGTCCGCACCATCCGAACCTCGGCATCGCCATGGACATGGCGATCGGCCTGAAGACGCCGTCGGGCGCGATCTGCACGCTGTCGCTGTCCTTCAACAACGACGGGCCGCTCGGCACCTTCTTCCGCTACATCTGCGACAACGGCACTTATCTCGCGCGCTACGACGATCTCTACGACGGCAAGGAGAACAAGATCGACCTCTCCGGCGTCGCCGTGTCGAACAACGGCATCGAGCTGATCGACCGCGAGTTCTTCTCCGCGATCAAGGAGGGGCGCGAGCCGAACTCCTCGCTGGCGCAATGCCTGCCGGCCATGCGCACGCTGGACCGGATCGAGAAGCAGTTCTGAGCTGCCTTCTCCCTCTCCCGCGACAGCGGGAGAGGGTGGCCCGGCGAAGCCGGGTCGGGTGAGGGCGCCGCGATTGCGACGAGCATGCGCGCAGCGGCGCCGCCCTCATCCGTCATGCTTCGCATGACACCTTCTCCCGCTTCCGCGGGAGAAGGAAGCAGATGGACCGCCCCCTCAGAACGGCAGGCCCACGTAATTCTCCGCCAGCGACCCCAGCGCCTTCTCCGACGAGAAGAGATAGGCGAGATCGGTGTCCTGCAGCTTGTCGTCATAGGCGATATTGTCGGGGAAGCGATGCAGCATCATCGTCATCCACCATGAGAAGCGCTGCGCCTTCCATACGCGCGCCAACGCCTTCTGCGAATAGGCGTCGAGCCCCGCGTCGTCGCCTTTCTTATAATGATCGACCATCGCGTGGTAGAGATAGTAGATGTCGGACGCCGCGCTGTTCAGCCCGCGCGCGCCGGTCGGCGGCACGATATGCGCGGCGTCGCCGGCCAGGAACAGCCGGCCGTAGCGCATCGGCTCCGCCACGAAGGAGCGCAGCGGCGCGATGCTCTTCTCGATCGACGGGCCGGTGACGAGCTTCGCCGAAACCTCCGCCGGCAGGCGGCGCTTCAATTCCTCCCAGAACGCTTCGTCCGACCAGTCCTCGACCGTATCGGTCAGCGGCACCTGGATGTAGTAGCGGCTGAGCGTCTGCGAGCGCAGCGAGCAGAGCGCGAAGCCGCGCTCGTGCCGGGCGTAGATCAGCTCCGGCGAGACCGGCTTGGTGCGCGACAGCACGCCGAGCCAGCCGAACGGATAGACGCGCTCGTATTCGCGCAGCACGTCCTTCGGGATCGACTTGCGGCTGACGCCGTGGAAGCCGTCGGCGCCGATCACGTAATCGCAGGCGATGCGCACGATCCTGTCGCCGTCGCGATAGGTGACGTAGGGCGCCTCGCTCTTGAGGTCGTGGAGCGTCACGTCCTCGACATTGTGGATCACCTGGCCGTGCATGCGGTCGCGCGCCTCGTAGAGATCGCGCGTCAGCTCCGTCTGGCCGTAGACGACGACGGAATCGCCGCCGGAATATTTGAACAGGTCGACGTGATCGAGCTTTCCGTCATGCGCGATGAAGAAGCCTTTGTGGATTTCGCCCTCGCGGTCCATGCGCTCGCCGCATTGCGCCTCGCGCATCAGCTTGGCGAAGCCGTGCTCGAGCACGCCGGCGCGGATGCGGCTCAGCACATGCTCGCGGCTGTGCTTCTCGAGCAGCACGTTGTCGATGCCCTTGAGATGCAGCAATTGCGACAGAAGCAGGCCCGAGGGGCCGCCGCCGATGATGCAGACCTGTGTCTTGATCGTGTCCTCGCCCGTCGTCATGGTTTCCTCGCCGAGATCGTGGTTGCGGTTCTTCAAGGGCGCGCACGGCCCTTCGACGCCGGCAACCTGCCCGAACGTGACCTGCGTCAAAATGGACGAGCAGGCCGCTTTTCTGTATTTTTCGGTCAAAGTTGGCGCGGAAGGCGGATCGGGCATGCGGACCGCAGCAGCAAAACCGGCGAAGGCGGGGCGGCGACCGCAAGCGACGCACCGCGCCGTGCCTGTATTTTCCCTCTATGGCGAGGCCGGCGCCGTCGCGCCCGAATTCATCCATGTGGAGGACATCCGCAGCCGCAGCGAGCGCTATCGCTGGGAGATCGCCGAGCACCGACACCACGGGCTCTTCCAGTTCCTGCTTCTGTCCGAAGGGGCGGCCGAGGTGCGCATCGAGCGCCAGCCGCGCCATGCGCAGGCGCCCTGCGCCATCGCGCTGCCGTCCGGCGTGACGCACGCCTTCCGTTTCGTGGAGGGCGCGAAGGGCTATGTGCTGACGATCGAGGAATCGACGCTCGCCCGTGCGCCGGGCGGGGGCGCCGCCCATCCGGCCGCGCTTCTCGAATCGGCTGTCCTCATCGACCTCTCGGCCGCGCCCGACAAGGCCGCGCGGCTTGCGGCGCTGCTCGAGCAGATCGCGCTCGAATTCCACGAGGGCGCCGCGGCGGCCGGCGCCGTGCTGCAATGGCTGACGAGCGCGGCGCTAACCGTCGCGCTGCGCGTGAACGAGGATCTCGCGCGCGCCGACACCGCGGCGGCGCGCGACATCGCCGCCTTCCATCGTTTCCGCGCCCTGGTCGAAACAAATCTGGCGGCGCATTGGCCGACGCCGCGCTATGCGCAGGCGCTGGGCCTGAGCGAAAGCCGCCTCAACCGCCTCTGCCGCGCGGCCGCCGGCAAATCCGCGCTGGAGGTCGTGCAGGACCGCCTGACGCTGGAGGCGCGGCGACGGCTGATCCATGTGGCGGGGCCGGTGTCCTCGCTCGCCTACGAACTGGGCTTCGAGGATCCCGCCTATTTCTGGCGGTTCTTCAAGCGCCGCACCGGCATGACGCCGCGGGAATTCCGAAAACGGCACGAAGGAAACTCTTGGCCGCGACCATAAATTCCCCGCGGGCGAGACCTCTGCGAAATTCGAGAATCTCGGGCGCCCTCCCTCCCCCTTGCGGGGAGGTCGGCAGAAATCGGCAAAGCCGATTTCGCCTGCAGGGTGGGGGTAGCCGCACCGCACATCTCGCAAGATTGAACCTGGTCAACCCCACCCCCGCCCCTCCCCGCAAGGGGGAGGGGAGCCGCCGGCCTTTCGCTGAGGTCACGCGGCGGAGAAGGAAGATTCCCCAAAAAAAACGCCGCCACGCTTGCACGCGGCGGCGCCTGCCCAGTCGTGCGCGGCCAAGACCATGCACGGAATGAAACGTCACGCCGCCTTCGCGGTTTCGACGGCCCGCGTGTGCGACAGCAATTGCACGGCCGAGGCCGTATTCGAGATCGGGATGTGATAGGTGCGGTGCAATTCCTTCACCTCACCCTGCATGGCCGCGCGCGCGGCGATCCAGCACATCAGCTCGACGCCCTGCGCGCCCGCCTTCTCCACCACGTCGAGCGCCGAATATTTCGTCAGCGGCTCGGCGCCCGTCACCATGGCCTCGAGGCATTCCTGATCGAAAGCCTTGTTGATGAAGCCGGCGCGCTCGCCGTCGAGCTGGTGCGACAGGCCGCCGGAGCCGATCAGCAGCACCGTCTTGTCCTCGGGCCAAGCCTCGATCGCCTTGCCGACGGCGCGGCCGAGATCGAAGCAGCGCTTCGGCCCGGGCAGCGGATGCTGGATCGAGTTGATCGCGATCGGCACGATGCTCACCGGCCATTTGGCGTCCGGGAACATCAGCAGCAGCGGATTGGTGATCGCGTGATCGACCGCCATCTCCTGGCACATCACGGGATCGAACCCATCCTCCACGATGCCGTTGATGATCTGCCACGACAGCGTCGGCTCGCCGCGCACGGAGGGAATGGTGGGAATGCCCCAGCCCTCGTCCTCGCTGAGATATTCGGCGCAGGCGCCCACCGCGAAGGTCGGCATCTTGTCGAGGAAGAAATTGAGGCCGTGGTCGTTGTAGAAGAAGACGATCACATCGGGCTTTTCGCGCGAAATCCATTCGCGCACCGGCGGCCAGGAATCGAAGAACGGCTTCCAGTAGGGCTCGTTCTGCAGGCCCCGCGCGATAGCGTTGCCGATGGCGGGAATGTGCGACGTGTTGAGAGTTCCGATGATCCTGGCCATCACTGCCTCGCCTGGTCGAGAAGTTTCTGCTTGAAGGCTTCGACGCTCATGCCGGTCTGCTGCGCGCCGATATCCTGCACGTTGAGGCCGAGCATGCCGGCGAGCTTGGCGAGGTAATAGGCGTTGCCGCCGGCCTCGATCATCTTGAGAACCTGGCCCGAGGCCAGCGCCTCGCGCTGCTCCTTCGTCAGCTTGTATTTGTCCATGTAGGCGGCCTGGTCGGCCAGGAACGCTTTGCGGTTTTCCGGATCGTTGAACGAGAAGCACATCTTGTTGAGCTGATAGCCCTTCATCGCGCTCCCGCCGTCGAACACCGGCGTGCCTTCGATCTTTCGAGTTTGCGCCATCGCGCGCCTCCTTGCTCCCTGTGTCCGGCTGACGGACCCGGCGCCCACGCGAGCGCGCGCCGACCCGATGCGGAACGGCAGGAGGATGCAGCGGATATTTAACAAGATAAATGCATGTGTTATCATCATATTCATGAGTAATTTCGATCATTACGATCTCGACGGCCACGCGCTCCGGCTCTTTCTCGCCGTGCTCGACACCGGCTCGGTGACGGCGGCGGCCGACGAGCTCGGCGTCACGCAATCGGCCGTCTCGCATGCGTTGCAGAAGCTGCGCGCCATCGTGCGCGATCCGCTGTTCGTGAAGTCCGGGCGCGGCGTCGTCGCCACGGCTCACGCGCAATCCCTCGCCTCTCGCGCGCGCGACCTCCTGGCGAACATGCAGGATTTTTCGCGCGGCGCGCATTTCGATCCGGCGACGGCGGAGATTTCCCTCGTCATCGCCGCCAACGACCTGCAGCGCGACCTGTTGCTGCCCGGCTTTTCGCTGGCGCTCGAGCGCGCCGTGAAGAAGCTGGCGCTGCGCGTCATTCCCGCCGACGCGCCGGACGCCGACATTCTGCGCGATGGCGTGTGCGACCTGCTCATCACGCCCTTCCCGCCGGAGGGCGCCGACATTCTTCAGCGCAACCTGTTCCGCGACGAATATGTCTGCTTCTACGATTCCAGCCGCCGCGCGGCGCCGCGCACGCGCGAAGACTATCTCGCCGCCCGGCACGTCACCGTCGTCTATCCCGACCGCACGAAGCTCGTTTTCGACACGGCGATGGAAAAGGCGGGTTTTTCGCGCGACATCGCCGTGGCGGTGGCGAGTTTCTCCGGCGTCGCCGCCTTCCTGCGCGGCACCGACCGGCTCGCCACTCTGCCCCGGCTGCTGGGACCGGGCCTGATGCGCGATTTCGCGACCGCGCCCGCGCCCGGCCGGCCGAAGGGGGCGGACCTGTCCATGTCGCTCGTCTGGCGCCGGCGCGACGCGCTCGACCCGGCCATGACTTTCGTCCGCAATCTCATGTTCCGCTACGCCGCGGCCGCCGTGCGCGCCGCCCGCGCCGCCACGGCGTGACATTTTCACGCGGGCGGACCGGGTGACATGCGGCGGCCACATTGCTATCGGACCAAGCGCCGCCGGCGAGGAAGGCACAATGACGACCCAGGACCAGAACGAAACGCAGAGCCCGCGCTCCCGCATCTGGATCGCCATCGTCCCGCTCGCAATCTTCGCGGCCATCGCCCTGCTGTTCTGGCGCGGCCTGGGCGCCGGCGACCCCTCGAAACTGCCGTCCGCCCTCATCGGCAAGGCGGCGCCCGACGTCGCCCTGCCCGCGCTCGAAAACCTCGCAGGCCCTGCCGGCCCCGTTCCCGGCCTCGATCCCGCCGCCTTCAAGGGCGCGGTCACGGTCGTCAACGTCTGGGCCTCCTGGTGCATTCCCTGCCACGAGGAAGCGCCCCTGTTCATGAAGGTGGCGCAGGACAAGCGCATCCGCGTCGTCGGCGTGAACTACAAGGACCAACCGGACAAGGCGCTGAATTTCCTCAAGCGCTACGGCAATCCCTTCGCCGCGGTCGGCGTCGACGCCAACGGCCGCGCCGGCATCGAATGGGGCGTCTACGGCGTGCCGGAAACCTTCATCGTCGGCCGCGACGGGACCATCGCCTACAAGCTCGTCGGCCCGCTGACGCCCGACAATATCGACACGGTCCTGCGGCCGCAGATCGACAAGGCGCTGGCCAAGGGGTGAGCGCTTTGACGGATGTCAAGGCCGCCGACCGCCCGTCCGGCTTCAAGGAACGGGCGCAGTCCGGCCCGCCGCATTTGCCGCCCGGTCCTCCGACTGGCTAAGAGACACGATGATTTTCTGGGCAATCCTTCTGGGCATGACGCTCGCGACGCTCGTCTTCGTCGCCCTGCCCTTTCTGACTCGCGCCCGCGGCGAGCGCCGCGGCGACGACGTCGCCGTCTACAAGGACCAGTTGGCCGAGATCGAGCGCGACCTCGGCGCCGGCCGCATCGCCCCGCAGGAGGCCGAGGCCGCGCGCATCGAAGTGTCGCGCCGGCTTCTGAAGGCCGCCGAACGCCAGAAGGGGGCGGACGCCGATGCGCCCGCGCTCGCGCGCGGCCGCCGCTGGTCGGCGATCGCGCTGACCCTCGTCGCCGTGCCGGCGATCGCGGCCGCCTTCTACTACCGTCTCGGCGCGCCGTGGGAGGCGCTGCCCCCGCCAGTCGCCGCGGCGAAAGGCCCGAACGGCATGTCGCTCGCCGACATGATCGCCAAGGTGGAGGCCCATGTCCGCGACAATCCCGACGACGGCCGCAGCTACGAGGTGCTGGCGCCGGTCTACATGCGGCTCGGTCGGTTCGACGACGCGGCGATGGCCTGGCGCAAGACGATGGCGATCCTCGGCGACACCGCGTTGCGCGAGGCCGGCCTCGGCGAGGCGCTGGTCGGCCAGGCGCAGGGTGCGGTGACGCCGGAAGCGCGAACGGTCTTCGACAAGGCGCTGGCGCTCGACGCCGGCTCCGTGCCCGCGCGCTATTATCTCGCGCTCGCCGCCTTCCAGGACGGCAGGCGCGAGGAGGCGCGGCAGAAATGGACGGACATGCTGGCGTCCGCCCCGCCCGACGCCCCCTGGACCGCCCCGGTGCGCCGCGCGCTCGCCGAGATGGACGCGCAGGACGCGCCGAAGGCGAATGCGGCGCCCGGCCCGAGCGCGGGCGACGTGGAAGCCGCGGCGAAGATGGACAAGGGCGAGCGCAACGACTTCATCCGCTCGATGGTGGCGCGGCTCGCCGACAGGCTGAAGCAGAACGGCGACGATCCCGAGGGCTGGGCGCGGCTGGTGAAGGCCTATGGCGTATTGGGCGAGACGGACAAGGCGGAAGCCGCGGCCGCCGACGCGCGCAAGGCGCTCGCCGCCGACGCGACGAAACTGGCGGCGTTCGAGGACGCCTTGAAGGCGGGACCGCAATGAGCGATTTGTCGACAGGTCCATCTCACGGCGGGACGCTGCGAGGGCGTTCTCTCTCCCCTCCCCCTTGCGGGGAGGGGCTGGGGGTGGGGGCCGACCGGGCGCGGTCTCGCGAGATTCGTCCCGCGGCTACCCCCACCCCGCAGGCGAAATCGGCTTTGCCGATTTCTGCCGACCTCCCCGCAAGGGGGAGGGAGGAGAGCGCGGGGCCTCAGGGCGCGAAAGGACCAGCATCGGCATGATCCCGGAAATCGGACATTACGCCCTCATTCTCGCGCTGGCGGTGTCGCTGGTGCAGTCGATCGTCCCGCTGGTCGGCGCGCGCACCCACGATTCCGTGCTGATGGATGTCGGAACCAAGGGCGCCTATGCGCAATTCGCGCTGATGTGCGTATCCTTCGGCGCGCTCGCCGCCGCCTACGGCGCTTCCGATTTCTCCGTCGCCGCCGTCTTCGAGAATTCCCATTCCCTGATGCCGGAGATCTACAAATTCACGAGCCTCTGGGGCAATCACGAAGGCTCGATGCTGCTGTGGGTAATGATCCTCGCCCTGTTCGGCGCGCTGGTCGCGGCTTTCGGCGCGAACATTCCGACCAGCCTCAAGGCCACCGTGCTCGCCGTGCAATCGTGGATCGCGGCGCTCTTCTACCTCTTCATCCTCCTGACCTCGAACCCCTTCCTGCGGCTCGATCCGGCGCCCGCGCAGGGGCGCGACCTCAACCCCATCCTGCAGGACCCCCGGTTGGCCATCCACCCGCCGCTGCTCTACGTCGGCTATGTCGGCTTCTCCATCTCCTTCTCCTTCGCCGTCGCCGCGCTGATCGAGGGCCGCATCGACGCCGCCTGGGCGCGCTGGGTGCGCCCATGGGTGCTGCTCGCCTGGATCTTCCTCACCCTCGGCATCGCCATGGGCTCCTACTGGGCCTATTACACGCTCGGCTGGGGCGGCTGGTGGTTCTGGGACCCGGTGGAGAACGCCTCCTTCATGCCCTGGCTCGCCGGCACGGCGCTCCTGCATTCGGCGCTGGTGATGGAAAAGCGCGAGGCGCTGAAGGTCTGGACGATCCTGCTCGCCATCCTCACCTTCTCGCTATCGCTGATCGGCACGTTCATCGTGCGCTCGGGCGTGCTGACCTCGGTCCACGCCTTCGCCAGCGATCCGACGCGCGGCGTGTTCATTCTCGTCATCCTGCTGCTGCTGATCGGCGGCGCGCTGGCGCTCTACGCCTGGCGCGCGCCTTCGCTGCGGCAGGGCGGCCTGTTCGCGCCCATTTCGCGCGAAGGCTCGCTGGTGCTGAACAACCTCCTGCTCTCGACCGCCTGCGCCACCGTCTTCGTCGGCACGCTCTATCCGCTGGCGCTGGAGGCGCTGACGGGCGCGAAGATTTCCGTCGGCGCGCCTTTCTTCAACCTCACCTTCGCGCCGCTGTTCGTGCCGATCCTCATCGCCATGCCCTTCGGGCCGCTGCTCGCCTGGAAGCGCGGCGACATCAGGGGCGCGGCGCAGCGCCTGACCTTCGCCTATGTCGCGGCGCTGGTCGGCGTGACCGTCGCCTTCGCGATCCAGGGCAAGCCGGTCGTGGCGCTGGCGGCGATCGGCCTCGGCTTCTACGTCGTCGCCGGCTCGACCGCCGAATTGATCGAGCGCTCGGGACTCTTCCGCGTGCCCTTCGCCACCGCGCTCAACCGCGCGCGAGGTTTGCCGCGCTCGACCTGGGGCACGATGTTCGCGCATGTCGGCCTCGGCCTCACCCTCATCGGCATCGTCTGCGAGACGGCCTGGGGCGTCGAGACGATCGGCGCCTACAAGCCCGGCGACACGATCCCGATCGGCGGCTACGAACTGAAATACGAGGGGCTGAGCCCGCGCCAGGGACCGAACTACACGTCCGACGTCGCGCGCATGATCGTGTCCGCAGGCGGCCGCGAGATCGGCGTGATGGAGCCCTCCAAGCGCGCCTTTTCCACGCGCGGCATGAACACGTCGGAAGCCGCGCTGATGACGCGCGGCCTCGGCCAGCTCTACGTCGCGCTCGGCGACATCAACGCCGACAAGACGACGACGGTGCGCGTCTACTGGAAGCCCTTCGTGCTGCTGATCTGGATCGGCGGTCTCGTGATGGCGCTCGGCGGCGCGCTCTCGCTCTCCGACCGGCGGCTGCGCGTCGGCGCGCCGAAAATGGCGCGCAACCGCGCGCAGGCGGAGACGGCGGCGTAGAGTGACTCGAAATTCCGCAACCTTCATCCTGAGGAGCCGCGAAGCGGCGTCTCGAAGGATGCTTCAGAGGCACGCGACCTAGCCATGCTTCGAGACGGCGCTTTCAGCGCCTCCTCAGCATGAGGGGACATGGCGTCGCAGTGAATTTCGATTCGGACTCTGCGAGCCGCTACGCGCCCGGAAGCGCCGCCGCCAGTTTCGCGGCCCGCGCCTCGTCGGCGATCCGCACGCCGCCCGGCATGATCGCGATCACCCCGGCGCGTTCGAGCTTGGTGAAGGTCCGGCTGACCGTCTCGATCGTCAGGCCGAGATAATCGGCGATATCGCGCCGGCTCATCGGCAGCTTCACGCTCGTCGCGCCGCGCCCCCTCTCGCGCTGCCGCTCGCGCCACGACAGCAGGAAGGCGGCCATTTTCTCCTCCGCCGTGTAGCGCCCCAGCATCATCATGCGATCGTGCGCGGCGGTGAGCTCCTGGCTGACGAGCTGGTTCATGCGCCGGAGCGCGGCCAGATTGCCGTCGACCAGCCGCCGGAAGGCGACGCGCGAGAACGAGCAGGCGGCGGCCGACTCGATCGCTTCGGCGGTGAGCGCATGATGATCCTGCAGCGTCAGGCCGAGAAAGTCGCCGGGCAGCGCGAATCCCACGACCTGCCGGCGCCCGTCCGGCAGCAGACGGTAGATGCGCACGACGCCTTCGGACAGGTTGAACACGCGCCCCGCCGCGTCGCCCTGCGCGAAGACGATATCCTTGGCGGCAAAGCTCATCCGCCGGCGCGAGCGGTCGAGCTCGGCGCGTTCGTCCGCGGTCAGCGCCGCGAACAGGTTCGAACATACGCCGCAGCGCGGCGCGCCGCGCCCGGCGCAGCTCTGCGCGAGGGCGGCTCCGGCCAATGACATTCCATTTTTCCAGGGCCGCAGCGCGCGCGGGGCGCGCGACCGCGGCGCGAAGGAGCAATGGCGCTTCTTAGATCGACCGGCCGTGTCCAGGGTTTGCGCCAGAACAACTTTCGCCCGACGACATCCGCGCGACGCAGCGACATGGGGACGCATGCCCCGGGCAGCCGCCTGGTCTTCGCGCGGCGCGCATGGCGGCCCGGCTGCGCGGCGACTGCCCATGAAGCCGCGAGGTTGATAGGGTGCGGCCACACGCCTCTACGAAAGCGCCCGATGCTCCTCGCCGACGATTTCGCGCACGCCTTCATGCCCTACCCGCCCGTCTCCGTTCCGGGGCCCGGCCACGGCCCGCTGCAAAGCCTGACGTTCGGCGTGAAGGACATTTTCGACGTCGCGGGCTATCGCACCGCCTGCGGCAATCCCGTGAAGCTCGCCGAAAGCCCGATCGCCGCCGAACACACGCCGGCCGCCGCCGCGCTGCTGGCCGCGGGCGCGCAATTCGTCGGCAAGACCCATACCGAAGAGCTCGCCTGGTCGCTCTACGGCACGAACGCGCATTTCGGCGCGCCGCTCAATCCTGCAGCGCCAGACCGCGTGCCCGGCGGCTCGTCGTCGGGCTCGGCGAGCGCGGTGGCGGCGCGGCTCTGCGATTTCGCGCTCGGCTCCGACACCGGCGGCTCGGTGCGCGCGCCCGCGAGCTTCTGCGGCCTCTTCGGCCTGCGGCCTTCGCATGGCGCGATCCCGCTCGACCGCTGCATGCCGCTCGCGCCCTCCTTCGACACCTGCGGCTTCTTCGCCCGCGACGCCGCGACGCTGAAGGCCGTCGGCGACGTGCTTCTGCCCAAGGCCGCCGCGACGGCGAGCCGCGTGATGATCGCGCGCGACCTGTTCGCGCGCCTGCCCGCCGGCGTGCGCGACGCCATCATGCCGATGGCCGAGAAGCTGCAGGCCGCGCTCGGCAAGGCCACGCCCGTGGACGTCTACGACCGCCCGACGCAGCAGCCCTACGACGCCTTCCGCATTCTGCAATTGCACGAGGCCGGCAGTCTGCACGGGCCCTGGGTCGACAGCCGCAAGCCCGTGCTCGGGCCGACGATCGCGATGCGCTTCGTCGCCGCGAAAAAGGTGACGGACGAACAGGTCGCAGCCGCGCGCGCGGCGCGCGCGAGTTTCGCGGCGCATCTCGAAACGCTCTACGGCGCGGACGGGCTGATGATCGCGCCGGTCCTGCATGGCCCCGCGCCGCGTCTCGACGCGGACGCGGCGGCGCTGGAAGCCTATCGCGACGAAGCCATGGTCTTCCTCTGCCCCGCCGGCCTCGCGGGCCTGCCGCAGCTCGTTCTGCCGGCCGGCAGCGTCGACGGCGCGCCGGTCGGCATATCCATTCTCGGCCCACGCGGGTCGGATCGCGCGCTGCTGGACGCGGCCGCGCGTCTCGCGGCCTGACAAGGAGACATCCCATGAAAGCGGGCGACATCATGACAGCCCCGGTCGTCACCATTCGCGACGACGCGACCGTCGCGGACGCCGTGAAGCTGATGATCGACCATCGCGTCAGCGGCCTGCCGGTGGTCGACGCCGGCAACGCGCTGGTCGGCATGCTGACCGAAGGCGACCTCTTGCGCCGCGCCGAACTCGGCACGGGGCGCAAGCGCGCGCGCTGGGTCGAAATTCTGCTCGGCCCCGGCCGAGAGGCCGATGATTTCGTGCGCGAGCATGGCCGGCGCGTCGCCGAGCTGATGACCGAGCGGCCCGCCTGCATCGCCGACGACGCCGACATATCGGAAGTCGTCGCGCTGATGGAGAAGCGCCACGTCAAGCGCGTGCCCGTCGTGCGCGGCGGCAAGCTCGCGGGCGTGGTCGCGCGCGCCGACGTGATCCGCGCGCTGGCCTCGCCCGCGCTCGAAATCGCGCCGGCGAGCGACAAGGAGATACGCGAGCGCATCATCGCCGCGCTGCGCGGGCAGAAATGGGCGCCCACCGGCCTCATCGCCATCGACGTCGCGCGCGGCGAAGCGACCCTGTCGGGCGCGATCCTCGACGAACGCGAACGCAACGCGCTGCGCGTGCTCGCGGAGAACACGCCCGGCGTGACGAAAGTGCACGACAGGCTGGTGTGGATCGGGCCGGAAGGGCTCTATGTCGAGCCGCCGAAGGAATAGAGCCGCGCGTTGACCGGTCCCGCGCCTGCCCCCGCCGCCGAACGCCGCGCCTTCGGCCTCTTCCTGCTCGCGCGCGTCTTCACCTCGCTGTCCTTCCAGATGGCGGGCGTGGCGATCGGCTGGCTCGTCTATGCGCGCACGGGATCGGCCTACAATCTCGGCCTCGTCGGCCTCGCGCAATTCCTGCCGATGGTGGCGCTGACCTTCGTCGTCGGCCCGCTCGCCGATCGCATCGACCGCCGCCGCATCGTCGCGGGCTGCGAAATCGTCAATGTCGCGACGCTCGCGTTTCTCGCCGTCGGCGCGGCGGGCGACTGGCTGACCGCGCCCGTCATCTTCGCGGCCGTCGCGCTGCTCGGCGCCGCGCGCGCCTTCGAGCATCCGAGCATGTCGGCGCTGCTGCCCGGCATCGTGGGCGAGAGGGACCTGCCCCGCGCGCTGGCCTATTCCTCGTCGGCCATGCAGACGGCGACGATCGTCGGCCCCGCGCTCGGCGGCCTGCTCTACGCTTTCGGAGCCCGCGCGCCGCTCGGCCTGGCCGCCGCCATGTCGGCGGCGACCTTCTTCGCCATTCTCGCCGTGCCGCTGGAGCGCAGGGAATTGCCGAAATCGCCGGTGACGCTGGCCTCGGTCTTTTCCGGCCTTTCCTTCATCTGGAACCGGCCCGTCATCCTCGGCGCCATCTCGCTCGATCTCTTCGCCGTGCTGCTCGGCGGCGTGACCGCGCTGCTGCCGATCTACGCGCACGACATATTGCAGACGGGCTCGCTCGGCCTCGGCCTGCTGCGCTCGGCGCCCGCGGTCGGCGCGCTCGCCATGTCGATCGTCGTCAATCGTCTCGTCCGCGCCAATGTCGGGCGCACCCTGTTTGCGGCCGTCGTCCTGTTCGGCGCGGCGATCCTGGTCTTCGCCCTGTCCCGCAGCATGACGCTGTCGCTCCTCGCGCTCGCGGTCACGGGCGCGGCCGACAACATCAGCGTCGTCATCCGCCAGTCGCTGGTGCAGCTCGGCACGCCCGACGAGATGCGCGGCCGGGTGAGCGCGGTCAATTCCCTGTTCATCGGAACCTCGAACCAGCTCGGCGAGTTTGAGTCCGGCATGCTGTCCAGCCTGTTCGGCCCCGTGCCCGCCGGGGTCATCGGCGGAGTCGGAACGATCGCGGTGGCGCTGTTATGGATGCGGCTGTTTCCGGATCTGCGCCGGCAGGATCGTCTGGCGGCGAAGGAAACCGGATAGATTTGCATGAGCCGTCCAGATCGCATCGGCGCGCTCGCCGCCAACCCGAATTTCAGGACGCTGCGCCGCTCTCTCGACGTCTATTACGGCGACCCCGCGCATGAGGCGCGCATGGCCGCGCTCTACGGTCGCTTCGTGAAGCCCGGCGATCTCGCCTTCGACATCGGATCGCACGTCGGCGACCGCATCGGCGCCTTTCGCCGCCTCGGCGCGCGCGTCGTCGCGCTGGAGCCGCAGCCGCTGTGCCATCGCGCGATCGAGGCGATCTACGGCGACGGTCCCGACGTGACGCTCGTCCGGGCCGCCTGCGGACCGCATGCGGGAACGATCACGCTGAAGGTCAATTCCGCCAACCCGACCGTGACGACGGCGTCGCAGGATTTCGTCGCGGCCGCCGACGGCGCGCCGGGTTGGGAGGGCCAGACATGGGATGCGACATTGGAGGCGCCGATGACGACGCTCGATGCCCTGATCGCGAAGCACGGCCTCCCCGCCTTCACGAAGATCGATGTCGAAGGATACGAAGCCGACGCGCTCGCGGGGCTGACACAACCGTTGCCCGCGCTCTCCTTCGAATTCACTACCATCCAGCGCGACGTTGCGTTTCGCTGCCTCGAGCGTCTCGCCGCGCTCGGCGATTACCGCTTCGACCTGTCGCTCGGCGAAACCCACGCGCTGCAAGGCGCATGGATGTCGCGCGACGAGATGGCCGCGCAGATCGCGGCGCTGCCACATGAAGCCAATTCCGGCGACGTCTATTGCGTGCTGGAGCGATAGCCGACCCGGGACCGCCGGCCTCCGGCCGGCCCAAATTTCCGGGATCCGGCGACGCATGCCGGCCGGAGGCCGGCGGTCCCGGCTCTGGCTCAGCCCTTCTTCCCCCGCCACTTGCGCCGTCGGTCGCCGCCGGCCTTCGGCGCCTGCGGCGCAACCTCCCCCGCCGCCACCGCCGCGCGATATTTCGCCAGCATGGTCGAAAACCCCTCGCGCAGGCCTGCATCGATCTCCGGCTTGCCTTCGATGGCCGACAACGCCAGCCCGATCGCCTCGATCGTCGACAGGCTCTCGCGGCGCGGCTCGCGGCGCAGATCGCCGTAGAGCGAGCGGCGCTTCGGCGCGAGCGCGAGGCGCCTGGCCTTGAGCACCCAGGCGTTGCGCCACCACAACGTCTTGGCCTGCGCCCATGTGCCGTCGAAAACGACGACGCCCTTGACGCCCTTCAGCGCCGCGTCCTGGTCGGGCATCACGGCGCCCTTCCTGTCGAGCACGGCGACTTCGCGCCCCGGCGGCAGGTCGGACGGTTTTGTCGAGCCCAGATGCAGCACCGCCCATTCGGAAGGCTCGGCCGGGCGCCCCAGCGCCTTGGCGAGGCTCGGCCACGACAGGCCGATTTTGAACGTCGCATTGAAAAGCTGTTGCGCGGCGAGCCGCGCCGTGCCGAGCAGCCGGTCCTGCTCCTGCGGATGCTGGAGGATCAGGACCGCGACGCGGTTCTCGACCGGCGCAACGGCCTCGCAGACGCAGAGCGCGGCGGGCTTGCCGCACTGCGGGCAAAGGGATTCGTCTGGCGGCGCGGCTTCTGTCTCGGTCATGCGCCTCCATATACCGCATGATCCCGGACCGCGAGGATTTTGGACCGCGAGCCTTCAGGCTCGCAATGGCCCCGGACATGCGAGCCTGAAGGCGCGCAGTCCATTTGCGCTGCCGCATGACGCGGCGCGCGCGGGCGGGCTATTCTGCGCCAGCAACAGGAGCCCCGAATGGAAACCGCCGCGCATCAGGTCGCAAGCCACACGGATCATTATGGCGCCGTGACGCACGAAGTGATCAACCAGCCGCACGAGCTTGCCGACTACAATCTCTATTCCTCGGACCGGCCGCTGGCCGAAGCGGTCACGCGCGAAAACGCGCAATGGGCGGAAAACGATCTCGCCGATTTCGGCGCGCGCATCGGGACATCAGATTATCTCGACCTCGGCGCGCAGGCGAACCGCAATCTGCCCGAATACGACACGCACGACCGCTACGGCCGCCGCGTCGACCTCGTGCGCTTCCATCCCTCCTATCACCAGCTTATGAAGACCTCGATCGAGGAAGGCCTGCATTCCTCGCCCTGGACCGACCCGCGGCCGGGCGCGCATGTCGCGCGCGCCGCGCGCTTCTACATGCACAGCCAGGTGGAAGCCGGCCACGGCTGCCCGATCACCATGACCTTCGCCGCCACGCCGGCGCTGAAACTGCAGCCGGAGATCGCGAAGGAATGGCTGCCGAAAATTCTCGCGCGCAGCTACGACCCGCGCAACGTTCCCGCCGACGAGAAGGACGGGATCACCATCGGCATGGCGATGACGGAGAAGCAGGGCGGCTCCGACGTGCGCGCCAATACGACGCGCGCAATCCCGATCCGCACGGAAGGACCGGGCCAGCCGTATGAACTGGTCGGCCACAAGTTCTTCGTCTCGGCGCCCATGTGCGACGCCTTTCTCGTGCTGGCGCAGGCGCCGGGCGGCCTGTCCTGCTTCCTCGTTCCGCGCTGGAAGCCCGACGGAACCAAGAACCCGCTGCAAGTGCTGCGGCTGAAGAAGAAGATGGGCAACGCCTCCAACGCCTCGAGCGAGACGGAGCTGCGCGGCGCGCTCGGCTGGATGATCGGCGAGGAAGGCCGCGGCGTGCCGACCATCATCGAAATGGTGGCGATGACGCGCTTCGACTGCATGATCGGCTCGTCGGCCGGCATGCGCATGGCGCTGGCGCAGGCGATCGACCATTGCAGCCAGCGCGCGGCCTTTGGCCGCCTGCTGATCGACCAGCCGATCATGACCAACGTGCTCGCCGATCTCGCGCTCGAAAGCGAGGCGGCGCTGACGCTGACCATGCGCATCGCCCGCGCGCTTGACGATCGCGCCGATCCGCACGAAGCGAACCTGATCCGCATCGGCACGGCCATCGGCAAATACTGGATCTGCAAGCGCACGCCGTCGGTCGCCACCGAGGCGATGGAATGCATCGGCGGCTCCGGCGTGATGGAGGACGGCCCAATGCCGCGTCTGTTCCGCGAGAGCCCGGTCAACGCCATCTGGGAAGGCTCGGGCAACGTGCAATGCCTCGACGTGCTGCGCGCCATGGGCAAAAGCCCGGAGACGCTGGAGGCCTATTTTGCGGAAGTCGGCAAGGCGGAGGGCGGCAACGCCACGCTCGACGCGCATATAGACGATCTGCGCGCGGACATGCGCAATGCCGGAGACTTCGAGCTGCGCGCGCGAAACCTCGTGGACCGGCTGGCGACGGGATTGCAGGCGAGCCTGCTGGTGCGCCACGCGCCGGCCTATGTCGCGGAAGCCTTCTGCGCCTCGCGGCTGGCGTCGCACGGCGCGCATCAATACGGCGCGCTGCCGAAGGACTTGGATTGCAAGGCGATCGTGGCGCGAGCGCGGGCGCGGTGACGGCTTCTCCCCTCTCCCGCGAAGCGGGGTCGGGTGAGGGCGCCGCGATTGCGACGCGCCTTCGCGCAGCGGCGCGGCCCTCATCCGTCATGCTGCGCATGACACCTTCTCCCGCTCCGCGGGAGAAGGAGAGAGCCCCTCAATCCACCTTGCGCACCGCGCCCTTCGCGGCGCTGGTCGTCAGCGCGGCATAGGCCTTCAGCGCCGTCGTGATCTTGCGGGCGCGCTTCTCGGCGGGCTTCCAGCCCTTCGCCTCTTGCGCCGTGCGGCGCGCGGCGAGCACGTCGTCGGCGACCGCCAGGTTGATCTTGCGGCTGGGAATATCGATCTCGATTCTGTCGCCGGTTTCCACCAGGCCGATCGCGCCGCCTTCGGCCGCTTCCGGCGAGACATGGCCGATCGACAGGCCCGACGTGCCGCCGGAGAAACGCCCGTCCGTGATGAGCGCGCACGCCTTGCCGAGGCCGCGCGACTTCAGGTAGCTGGTCGGATACAGCATCTCCTGCATGCCCGGCCCGCCGCGCGGACCCTCGTAGCGGATGCACACGACGTCGCCCGCCTTCACCTCGCCGCCGAGAATGCCCTTCACCGCCGCGTCCTGACTCTCGTAGATGCGCGCCGGGCCGGTGAATTTCAGGTTGCTGTCGTCGACGCCGGCCGTCTTCACGATGCAACCGTCTTCCGCGATATTGCCGAACAGGACCGCGAGGCCGCCGTCCTGCGAGAAGGCATGCGCCTTGTCGCGGATCACGCCCTTCTCGCGGTCGAGGTCGAGCTCGTCGAAGCGCCTGTCCTGGCTGAAGGCGACCGTGGTCGGCACGCCGCCGGGCGCGGCCTTGAAGAAGGTCTTGACGCTCTCGCTGGTCGAACGCTTCACGTCCCATTTCTCGAGCGCGCTCGACAGGGATTCAGCGTGCACGCTGTGCGTGTCGCGGTTGAGAAGCCCCGCACGGTCGAGTTCGCCGAGAATGCCGTAGATTCCGCCGGCGTGATGCACGTCCTCCACATGCACGTTGGCGACCGACGGCGCGACCTTGCACAGGCACGGCACGCGGCGCGAGAGGCGATCGATGTCGGCCATGGTGAAGCCCACCTCGCCTTCATTGGCCGCCGCCAGCAGGTGCAGGACCGTATTGGTCGAGCCGCCCATGGCGATGTCGAGCGTCATCGCGTTCTCGAACGCCTTGAAGCTGGCGACCGAGCGCGGCAGCACGCTCGCATCGTCCTGCTCGTAATAACGGCGCGCGAGATCGACGATCAGATGGCCGGCCTCCACGAACAGGCGCCTGCGGTCGGCGTGCGTCGCCACCACCGTGCCGTTGCCGGGCAGCGCGAGGCCGAGCGCTTCCGTCAGGCAATTCATGGAATTGGCGGTGAACATGCCCGAGCACGAACCGCAGGTCGGGCAGGCCGAGCGCTCGATCACCTGCACGTCGGCTTCCGACACCTTGTCGTCGGCCGCCGCCACCATGGCGTCGATGAGATCGACCTTGTGCGCCTTGCCCTGCAGATTGACCTTGCCGGCCTCCATCGGCCCGCCGGAGACGAAGACGGCGGGAATGTTGAGCCGCATGGCGGCCATCAGCATGCCGGGCGTGATCTTGTCGCAATTGGAGATGCAGACCATGGCGTCGGCGCAATGCGCATTGACCATATATTCGACCGAGTCCGCGATCAGCTCGCGCGACGGCAGCGAATAGAGCATGCCGTCGTGGCCCATCGCGATGCCGTCGTCCACAGCGATGGTGTCGAACTCCTTGGCGACGCCGCCGGCCGCCTCGATCTCACGCGCCACCAGTTGTCCGAGATCCTTGAGGTGGACGTGGCCCGGCACGAACTGAGTAAAGGAATTGACCACCGCGATGATCGGCTTGCCGAAATCGGAATCCTTCATGCCGGTGGCGCGCCACAGGCCGCGCGCGCCGGCCATGTTGCGGCCAT
>DAIRCS010000052.1:0-20752 GCA_036796555.1 Rhodoblastus sp.
TCATGCCGGTGGCGCGCCACAGGCCGCGCGCGCCGGCCATGTTGCGGCCATGGGTTGTGGTGCGGGAGCGATAAGCGGGCACGGTCTCAAGCCTTCTAATTCTGGCATGTCAGTGCGGTTCTTTTATTGCTTTGGGCCGCCGGAGCCAAGCCTTGTCTGCGCCTTGTCTGTGCGCCCGCGCATAGGCCTTGCGATCTCCGATGAGCGACCTATCTCGAAGGCGGACCGACGGGCGGGGGGCGCCAGGAGGATCAAATGGCTCAGACGCAGCATCACGACAATGGGCAGGCGACGCGCCCCTATGAAGTTCGCGTGAATGGCGCGCGCTCCGGCGCGTTCCGCGACGTGCGCGAGGCGATCTCGTCCGCCCGCATCAAGAAGCGGGAGACGCCGGCCGCCATGGTGGGCGTCGCGGACGCCTCGACCGGGCAATTCCTGTTCGAAGTCGACGTCTGACGTCCTTGCATGGGTGGACCCGCGCATGGGAGGCTGGCGCATGACGGAGCCTTCCATGAGCGGTCACGCCGACGCCACGCCCGATCTCGCCCCCATGCTGGAGCGCCGCCGCATCGAGGCGGAAATTCTCGCGCATGTCTACGAGACGGTGAAGGCGGCGCATGGCGTCGGCGAAGCCCGCCGCATCGTCGCCGACGCCGTCCGCCAGTCGGCGATCGCGCAGGGCAAGACGATGGCCGAGGCGCAGGGCGGCGCGCCGGGTCTGCGCGGTTTCGAGGCCATCCAGCCGCTATGGACGCGCGGCGGCGCGCTGGAAGTGAACGTGCGAGAGAAAGGCGCCAACGTCTTCGCCTTCGACGTCACGCGCTGCCGCTACGCCGAAATGTATCGCGCCATGGGGCTCGCCGAAATCGGCCCCCTGCTCTCCTGCCAGCGCGACGGCTCGTTCTGCGAAGGCTACGATCCGCGCATAAAATTCACGCGCACGCAGACGATCATGCAGGGCGCGAGCCATTGCGATTTCCGCTACGAATACGATGCGGACGATCCGTCGGAGGCCGAAGGCGGGTCGACGTAGCGTTCACGCAAGCGCGAGTTTTTCCTGGACTTCGCGCATCGCCTCCGCGCTCGTCGACCAGCCGCCAAGCTCCTCCTCGAGCCACGAGAACTGGTGATCGCCCGCGAAGAATCCGTCGACGATGTGAAACCCCAGCGCCCGATAGCACTCGAACTGCTCTTCGGAGAAGAACTGGTCGCCTGTCGTCTCGTGCGGAAAAGCCGGATTGCGCCGCTTGTAGTCGAGAATGTAGTCCTTCTCGTCGCCCGAGAGCGACGACTTGAAATAGACGAGCACGCCCTGCGCGCCGTCGGCGTAGCAGATGCGGCCGACGGCGCAATGCGGCCCGGGCTTGCGCTCGGGTATCCTCGCCGGCGCCTTGTCGCAGGCCTCGTCGAGCGCCTGCATCGCCATGGCGATCTCCTCCCACGGCAGCACGATCCGCACGCCGAGGTCGATGCGCGCGTAGCGCTCGAGACGCAGCAGCGACGGAAAGGCCATCGACCTGTCGGCCTCCGCGTCGACCACGACGATGAGCTGGCATCCCCGCTTGAGCAGCTCGTAGACGCCGAGGTTTTCGATATGGCCGCCGTCGGTCAGGAAGACGTAGGCGCTTTTCTCGTCGAGCGCGTTGAACATTTCGGCGACGAGATAGAATTTTTCCAGCACGCGATGCAGGAGCCCCTCGAGCAGCGACGGCAGCGAGCTCCGCCTGGCGACGTCGCGCGGGTTGCGCAGCCAGTATCCCAGCCGGATGTTCAACAAGGCGAGCGTCGGCGAAAGCGCCCGCATCGTGTTGACGCCCATGTTGGCGGAAACGGCGGCGCCGGAAATCGCCATCGCGGTCGCGAGATCCAGTTGCGGATCGACCGCCTCCATGTCGCGGGAGCGGCCGATGACGCGGCGGCGGCTGCGCGTTCTGGCGTAGAGCGTGAGATCGCTACCGATGAAATTGCGGGAGAAGACGAAGAAGTCGGCGCCCCGGCCGCGGCGGTTCGCTTCGGACGAGCCCTGCACGTTCATCGCCGCGTTGATGAGGTGATAGGGGCCGGCGCCCGGCCGGATGTCGGACAGTTTCAGCTTGTCGAGCGGATGCAGATCGCCCCCGAGCGGCCGTTTCGCATCGGGCGCGACGAAAAAGGCCTTGGCCAGGCGGTCGCGATAGAAGCGGTGCAGCGAATAGGCGTTGGGTCTCAGCAGCAGCGCCAGCAGCGTCAGGCAGAGCGCCGTATAGCCGTAGAGCGGCGTGAGATCGCGCTCGTCGAGAAACGCCGGCGGCTTCACGTGCGACCCGTCCATCCCCCACAAGCTCAGGAAGAGATAGGAGAGCCACAGCAGGGCCGGCAGCACGGCGGCGGCGACGAGGACGAGAATCTTGACCGCGACCCGCAGCGCGCCGGTCTTGATGTCGGCGTTCTGTTCCGTCGCCTTCAGGAAATTTCCGAGCAGGCTGCTGGCGACCGCGACGACGCCGCTGAGCGTGGAGAAGAAGGCGATCGTCTTCTGCAGCCACGCCACGCCCTGCTTCCCGCCGTCGCCATACAGGCAGTTCAGGGCATAGAGCACGATGGGCTGCAGATCGAGAACCGCCATGACGACGGTGAGGGCGACCAGCCAGAAGCTGACCGTTATGCCGATTCCCGCGGTATCGCCCGCCTGTCGCGCGATCAGCGTCGCCGACCGGTCGAGCAGCCGGCGCCGCCAGGCGGTGGGCAAGTCAAGCATCGCAAGCGCCGCGAACAATTTCGCCAGCAGATAGACGACCGACCGATAGAGCGCCCAGCCCGCGAGCCATCCCGCGGTCGCCGCGACCGCGACGAGCGTCGAGCGGAAGTCGCCCCGCGGGAACCAGTGGACGGCCGCTGGCTCTCCGGTTTCCCATCCGAAACTCGCGGCGATTTTTGTCAGCGCGGCGAGCGCGAAGCCGTCGCTGCGCAACTCGCCGACCTGCGGATAGGCGAGCAGCGTGAAGAAAGCGCACCACAGCAGGAACGACAAGACCATCAGGGCGTTGAGCAGCGGCCCGCGAATGAGGATGGCGGCGGCCTCGCCGAAATTGCGCAGGCTGCTTCGTCCGCGCGGCAGCAGATAGTTCGAATAATTGCGCAGATGGCCGACGACGGGACTGTCGCTCACGTCCTCGCCGAAGGGAAACTGGCCGGCGTTCGCGCTGGTGGCCGCCGTCATCGCCGCGCCGATATAGCCGCCGCCGGAGACTGTCGAGAGATAGTCGAGCGAGTCGATGACCTTGCGTCGCTTCAACGACTGGAGCGCGCCGAGGCACAGGGCGGCCGACCGGATGCCGCCGCCCGAGAGCGAAAGGCCGGTGAGATTGGCGGGCGCCGGCGTCCAGCGCGTCTTGTCGCGGTCGGGCTTCTCGGGATCGCCCGTGGCCTCGCCGCTTGTAGGCAGCGGGCGCTCGGCGTGCGGCGCGGCCGGGGCGGCGAAGGACGCGGCCGCCTGGCCCGGCCGCAGCGGCGCGACGGGACCGCGCGGCCGGCGTCCTGGTCCGCCGCCGGCGCGGATCGCCGCATCCGCCGGCGCGGCCGCGCGCGCGTCGATCGCGGCGCGACGCTCGTTGATCTCGTCGAACTCGACGGGGAGGATTTCCTGAAAATACCTGAGCGGCAAACGGCTGGAGAACAAACCCCGCCCCAACCGGCTCCAGATCCAAGCCATCTTCGTCGCCCCGAATGACAATTGGCGACGGTGGATCAGCCTTCGGGGCGGCGCTATGTCAAAGCTCACACTGGCGCGGCGGTCTTCATGCCTTCTTCAGGTGCCTGAGCGCCGCCGTCGATGTAGCGCGCGCGATCAGCGCACCCTCCTCGTCGCGCAATTCGCCTTCGAGAAAGGCGACGCTTCTGCCCCATTTCGCGATCCAGCCATAGGACCGGTAGAGACCGGGGCTCGCCGCGGACAGGAAGCTGACCTTGATCTCGAGACTCGGCACGCCGACGGTGAAGGCCGATTTCGCGACGCAGGCGTGCGCCATGGCCGAATCGATCCAGCCGGTGACGATGCCGCCCTGCACGATCCCGCCGCGCGGATGGCCCTCGACCGAATGGCAATGCCGCGTTTCGGCCGTCCATTGCATGGTCACGCGCTCGAGCGCCTTGTCGTAGGCCACGACGCGCCCGCCGAGCGTATCCAGCACCGGCGGGTTCGTGCGCGCGGAAACCGCCAATATCTCGTCTTCCGTCACCTTCTGTCCCCTGCCCCGGATTCCCTCGCGCGCATTTTCGCTTTTCGGCGCCGCTGCGGCAATCGCATGGCGGCGCGGCTGCATTGCAGGATTGGCGCAAGCGCGGCCCTCGCCCATAATCGCCGGGAAACCGGGGACGACAATGACCACCACCATCTATCTGGCGCGCAAGATCATCACCATGAACCCGGCGCGGCCGACCGCCACCCATGTCGCCGTGCGCGACGGGCGCATTCTCGGCGCGGGCGCGCTGGAGGAGTTGACGGGCTGGGGCGAGCACATCGTCGACACGCGCTTCGCCGATCGCGTGCTCATGCCCGGTTTCGTCGAAGGCCACAGCCACGCCTTCGAGGGCGCGGTCTGGCGCTACGTCTATTGCGGCTGGTTCGATCGCGTCGCGCCGGACGGCAAGACATGGACCGGGCTGCGCTCGCTCGACGCCGCCGTCGCACGCCTCGCCGAACAGGAAAAGCTGCTCGCCGATCCCGCCGCGCCGCTGACCGGCTGGGGCCTCGATCCCATCTATTTCGACAATACGCGCATGACGCGCGAGGACCTCGACCGCATTTCGAAGGATCGCCCGATCGGCGTGATGCACGCGAGCTTCCACATTCTCAACGTCAATACCAAGGCGCTGGAAATGGCGGGGCTGATGCGGAGCGGCGTCAACCATCCCGGCGTGCCGCTCGGGGCCGACGGCCTGCCGACCGGCGAGATGAAGGGGCCGGAAGCGCAGGGGACGGTCGCCGCCCATGTCGGCCTCGACCGCGCGATGATGTCGGGCGACGAGCGCGGCTTGCGCGATTTCGCGCGGCTATGCGTGCGCAAGGGCGTGACGACCGCGACCGATCTCGCCAATCCGCTGCCGCCCGATGCGGTGGAGATGATGCTGCGCGTGACCGGCGATCCCGCCTATCCCGCGCGCATCGTGCCGCTGCGCCGCTATCTCGGCGACGACGCCCGCGGCACGATCGAGACCGCCGCCGCGCTTGCCGAACAGGCGAGCGACCGGCTGCGGCTCGGCCTCGTCAAGATCGTCGTCGACGGCTCGATCCAGGGTTTTTCCGCGCGGCTGCGCTGGCCGGGCTATTACAACGGCGCCGCGCCCGGCCTCTGGTACGTGCCGCCGCAGCGCCTCGCCGAGGCGCTCGAAGCCGCGCTGCAGATGGGCGTGCTCGTGCATTGCCACACCAACGGCGACGAGGCGACCGAGCTCGTGCTCGACACGATGGAGGCGGCGCTGCGCAAGCATCCCGCGCCCGACCACAGATTCACGCTGCAGCATTGCCAGCTCGCCGACCGCGCGCAGTTCAGGCGCATGGCGCGGCTCGGCATGAGCGTGAACCTCTTCCCCAATCATCATTATTACTGGGGCGACGAGCATTATGCGCTCACCGTCGGCCCCGAGCGCGCCGAACGCATGAACGCCTGCCGCGCCGCGCTCGACAATGGCGTGCCGCTCGCCATCCACTCCGATGCGCCGGTGACGCCGCTCGGCCCGCTGTTCACCGCCTGGTGCGCGGTCAACCGCCTGACCGCGAGCGGACGCACGCTGGGCGAAGCCGAGAAGATCACCGTGGCGGAGGCCTTGCGCGCCATCACGCTCGGCGCGGCCTGGACATTGAAGCTCGACGGCGAACTCGGCTCGATCGAGACCGGCAAGCGCGCCGATTTCGCCGTGCTGGAGGACGATCCCACGGAGATCGCGCCCGAGAACCTGAAGGACGTGCGCGTGTGGGGCACGGTGCACGGCGGCCGGATATTCGAGGCGGCGAAAATTTGAGGTCGCCTTCCCATCCGCCCCCCGACGCCTTGCGAATACAAATTCCTCATGCTGAGGAGCCTGCGCAGCAGGCGTCTCGAAGCATGGCCCCTTGGCCCGGGACTCGGCCATCCTTCGAGACGCCGCTTTCAGCGGCTCCTCAGGATGAGGATTCGGGTTGGCCGTGCGTTCTGGACGACGGCTCCCGTTTTCGGGCGAGCTTCGCGCGGTCGCCGAAGCCGGTCATTCTGATTTCCGGCTATCTCGGCGCTGGCAAGACGACGCTGGTCAATCATCTGCTGCGCAACGCGGGCGGCCGCCGCATTGCGGTCGCCGTCAATGAATTCGGCGCATTGCCGATCGACCCCGATCTCATCGAACAGGCGTCCGGCGACGTCCTGACGCTGGCGGGCGGGTGCATATGCTGCTCCTTCGGCGACGACCTGACCTCCAGCCTCGTCAGCCTCGCTGCGCACGAAAACATCGACTGCATCCTGATCGAGACGAGCGGCGTCGCCCTGCCCGGCGCCGTCGCGCAATCGCTCGCGCTTGTCGCGGGCCTGAAGCACGAGGCGACGCTCGTGCTCGTCGACGCCGAGACGGCGCGCAAGCTCGCCCGCGACAAATATCTCGCGGACACGATTCTTCGGCAGCTCGCGGAAGCCGATCTCGTCGTGCTCAACAAGACCGACCTCGTGCCCGATGAAGCGCGCGCAAATCTGCTGAGATGGCTCGCAGACACGGCGCCCCGCGCGAAAATCGTCGAGACCGCCTTCGGCGCGCTCGCGCCGGAGATCGCCTTCGGCGCCTATGCGCCGGGCGCCTTCGTCGCCGACGCGCCTGCGCCGCACGGCGGCGCGCAGCCGCAGTCGCAATCCTTCGAGATCGCGGACGCGCTCGACATCGCGCGCCTCGCGGCGCTGCTCGCGGCCGAGGAGACGAACCTCGTCCGCGCCAAGGGATTCTTGCGCGACGCCGACGGGGCATGGAAATTGTTGCAGATCGTCGGCCGGCGAAGCGACGTCACGCCCGCGCGCGCCCCGCCGGACGGCAAGGGGCGCCTCGTCTGCATCGCACATGGCGCGCCGCTGGAGCGCGCGCGGATCGAAACGCTCGTCCGATCTTGCAGCACCGCTCGTGGATAAAGCATAACGCCCTGCGAGCGCTTTATCTCCCCGCTCGCGGGGAGGTCGCAATGCGCAAGCATTGCGGGTGGGGCGCGCCGGGCGGGTTCAGCGAAATGCAGGAAACGCCCGGCGATCCCCACCCGTCGCGCTTCGCGCGCCACCCTCCCCGCAAGCGGTGAGGGAAATCGGCGCGATTTCCTCGCCCTCTCGAAAGCCTCGGCATGAAGGCTTGTCATCGGCCGGCGAAGCGACATCACGCACGTGGATCGAAACGCTCGTCCAGTCCTGCGCCGTGGCGCGGCATAAAACGTAACGCCCTGCGAGCGCTTTACCTCCACGCTCGCGGGGAGGTCGCAATGCGCAAGCATTGCGGGTGGGGCAAGCCGGGCGCGTTCGGCGAAATGCAGGACAACGCCCGGCGATCCCCACCCGTCGCGCTGCGCGCGCCACCCTCCCCGCAAGCGGTGAGGGAAATCGGCGCGATTGCCTCACCCTCCCGAAAGCCTCGGCATGAAGGCATTGTCGTCGCGGCGTCTCACAAGTCCACATCGCCCGCGAACAACCGCTGCGCGATCGTCTTGGCCAGAATCTCGTTCGTCCCGTCCGCGATGTTGACGACGCGCAAGTCCTGCCAGGCGTGGACGAGCCCGACCTCGTTGGTCAGCCCCATGCCGCCATGCGTCTGCATGGCGCGGTCGACGGCGCGAAACCCCGCCTGCACCGCGTAGGATTTCGCCATCGACAATTCCTTCACCGCGCGTTCGCCGCGGTCGAGCAGCATCGCCGCGTTGAGCCCCATCAGATGCGCGGCGTGCAATTCGCTCGCCGATTGCGCGAGGGGGAACGACACGCCCTGGTAGTCCGCGATCTTCGCACCGAAGGCCTCGCGCTGCTTCGCATAATCCAGCGCAAGCTCCAGCGCCCAACGCCCCTGCCCGACGGCGCGCGCGGAATTGTAGACGCGGCCGAGCGATACGCCGTAGAGCGCGACCTTGAAGCCGTCGTCGAGTTTTCCCACCAATTGCCAGGGTTCGACGCGCACGTCCTCCAGCGCCAGCGCGCCTTCGTGGCCGCCGGGATGGCCGAACAATTTCACGACGGATTCGACGCAGAAGCCCGGCGCGTCGGTTGGCGCGAGAAAGGCGCTGATGCCGCCGGTTTTTCGCGCAGCCTTCTCCGCATCGGTGACGGCGAAGACGATGCACCAGTCCGCGGTGGGGGCGTTTGTCGTCCACAGCTTGCGGCCGGTGATCTTCCAGCCTTCGCCGTCGCGCAGCGCGCGCGTGCGGATCATCGTCGCATCGGATCCCGCGCCCGGCTCCGACAGCCCAAAGCACATGGACGTGCGGCCCGCCATCATGTCGGCGAGGCAGCGCTTGCGCGCCTCGTCGGTGATCTGCGTGAGAACGGGGCTCGGCCCGAAGGCCCAGTGCGCGATCACCCAGGGAGTCACGACGGCATGGCCGCCGAGGCGGCGGTAGATCGCCTCCCAGGCGACGTAATAGGCGAGATGCCCGAGGCCGCCGCCGCCGAGCGCGGCGGGCGCACACATGCCGTAGAAACCCGCCTGCGCGGACGCCATGCGCACCTCGCGGATGAGCGCGCGGACCTCGGGCGCATAGGCGCCTTTCCCGTCGTAGAGCCGGCGCGCGTCGGCGAGCAGCCCGTGATGGCGCGCGACGCGCGGCGCCACCTCCCTCTCGACGAAGCGCAGCACGCCGTCGCGCACGCTGAGGACGTCGGCCGGCAGGTCGAAGGCGATTGTCATGTCGGTCGTTTCCTCCGCGCCGGCGCAATTCCGGCGCCTGTCGTTGGAGGAAGCGTAAGGCGCGCGACGTCGCGCGCGCAAGCCTCAGGCGGCGGCGCTCCTGGCCGCGTCGCGCGCGAACATGGCGACGAATTCCGCCTCGGCCACGGGCCGCGAGATCAGATAGCCCTGCGCCGCCCCGCAGCCGATCGAACGGAGGAAAGCGAGCTGCTCGGCCGTTTCGACCCCCTCGGCCGTAACCTCGAGGTTCAGCGCGCGCGCGAGCTGCACCACCGACATGACGATCGCCGCGCAATCGGCGTGGGTCACGCTGTCGCGCGTGAACTCCTTGTCGATCTTCACGCGGTTGAGCGGCAGCTTGCGCAGGTAGTTGAGCGAGGCGTAGCCCGTGCCGAAATCGTCGAGCGCGATCGGAAAGCCCGCCTGCGACAATTGCCGCGCCGTCTCGATCGCCGGATCGTCGCGCGTGATCAGCAGCGATTCCGTGATCTCGATCTCGATGCGGCCGGGCGTGAGGCCGAATTCGCCGATCGTCGCCAGCATGTCGGCGGTCATCGTGGCGCTGCGCAATTGCGCGACCGAGACGTTGACGGATACGGGCGCGTCCGCCGGCATCATCTTCGCGACGCGGCACGCGTTGCGCACGATCCACATGCCGAGTTCGTGGATCAGGCCGGTTCGTTCGGCCATCGGAATGAATTCTTCCGGCGAGATCGATCCGCGCACGGGATGGCGCCAGCGCGCCAGCGCCTCGCAGCCGATGATGCGGCCGCTTGCGATCTGCACGATCGGCTGCAGCGCGATCTGGAGATCGTTGTTTTCGATCGCCGCGCGCAGGTCGGCTTCGAGATCGCGGCGCTCCTGCACGTCCTGCGCATGTTTCGGGTCGAAAAAGCAGCTCGCGCCGCCGCCGATGCCCTTGGCCTGGTAGAGCGCATTGTCGGCCTTGACGATCAGCACGTTCGCCTCGAGTCCGTCGGACGGCGCGAGCGCGATGCCGACGGAAACGCCGACCTGCTGCGGCGCGCCGGCCACGTTGAAGGGGGCGGCGAAGGCGCGCAGCAACCGTTCGACGAAGGCCATGACGGGCGCAGGCCCACCGATATCCACCAGCGCGACGACGAATTCGTCGCCGCCGAGCCGCGCGACGAAATCCGCCTTGCGCACGGTCTCGTCCAGGCGTTGCGCCACCTGCGTCAATATTTCGTCGCCCGCCGCATGGCCGTAGCGGTCGTTGACCGGCTTGAAGCCGTCGAGATCGAGATAGAGAACGGCGAGCTGTTCGCCGTGTTCCGCGCAACGCGCGAGCGCGCGGTCGAGGAATTCGTGGAAGGCGCGCGCGTTGGGCAGGTGCGTCAGCCCGTCGAGCCGCGCGGCGTTTTCCGCGTCGATCTGCTCGAGTATCCGGCTCGCCATCTGCCGGTAGTAGGTGAGCGAGGCCATCACCAGAACGCAGGCATAGACGACGAAGAGCAGCGAAATATGATACTGGCCGACGAGGTCGCTGCGATCGACGGCGATGAGGGAGCCCGCGAGCACCGGGGCGACGAAGGCGAAGACCGCCTCCGGCACGGACGCCAGAACGAACGCGCCGGCGCACATGATGCCGCAGCACATGCACACGATGACCAGCATGGCGTCGGACGCCAGATGATCGATAAACATGAGCGGCGCGAGGCACCAGAGGCCGCCGACGGCGCCCGCCGCGACGGCGATGCTGCGCGTGACGGAGCGCGGGGCGGCGACCGACCGCGGCCGTTCGCGCACGCCAACGCCCGCAAGATAGAGATAGGCGGAGGCCGTGCAGACGACGAAGGCCCAGACGAGCGCGGCCTGCTCCTTCTGCGACCCGTGGAGCGCCGCGACGAGGACGACGACGTTCCAGACATTGACGACGAAGATCGCGGGCGTGAAGCGCGCTATCGCGCGAAGCTGCTCGGCGCGTATGTGTCCAAGGGCTGTTTCGGACGCATTGTCGAGTGAAGTCTTCGGAAGCGTTCTTTCCCGCCCGTCCGCGCCGCGCCCCATGTCCCCTGCCCGCTGACCGTTGGATTGTGGACGCGAGCTTGGCGGCGCATCGTTACGCCACGATTAAGGCGCGGCAGCAAAATTCGGGAAAAATGCATTTTTCTTCAAATATTTGCCAAATACGGCGGCGTCTCGAACGCGCTATAGAGCGCTCATTTCAAAAGCGCTTCGCCTTGCGCGGCGAAGCGCTCCGGCGCGCGGGAACGCGCGCAACGCATTATTCACGCTGTTGCGCGCTTTTTCTCACCGCTTGAACAGGCCCATGATCGAGGCCTTCGCCAGCGTGGCGAAATGGAGGTTGAAGCCGACGACCGCGGCCGACGTGTCCGCCGCCACGGGCAGCGTCGCGGCGCCGACCGCGAAGACGGTGAAGAGATAGCGGTGCGGATGATCGCCCTGCGGCGGGCAGGGGCCGCCATAGCCCGGGGCGCCGAAATCGGTGCGGGTCTGCAAGGCGCCGGCCGGCAGTTTCGGCGCCCCGGGATTGCCGGCGTCGA
The DNA here is from genome assembly GCA_036796555.1 of Rhodoblastus sp. Taxonomy (GTDB): domain Bacteria; phylum Pseudomonadota; class Alphaproteobacteria; order Rhizobiales; family Beijerinckiaceae; genus JAJXWB01. The sequence goes on from DAIRCS010000052.1 coordinate 11,400, forward strand.
GCGCCAGTTCGGTTACGTCGGCGGGAATATTGACGACGAGCCAATGCCAGAAACCCGAGCCCGTCGGCGCGTCGGGATCGTAGCAGGTGACGGCGAAGCTCTTCGTTCCCTCGGGCGCGCCGCTCCACCTGAGATGCGGGCTCTTGTTGCCGCCGGCGCAGCCGAAGCCGAAATTCTCGCTGAGAATGTGATCCATTCCCAGATAGTCGCCGTCCTTGAAACTGTCGCTTGTCACCTTGAACGTCATCGACGCCTCCTTTGCCTGTCCGAAATGCGCGGCGCTCAGCCGAGTCGCCAGCCGATGTCCGCGCTGAACCTGTCGTAGAATTCCTGGCTGTAGGCGTTTTCGGGATCGGCGCGCACGCGGCGGTCGAGCTCCTCGGCGTCGGCGCCGACCAGAATGCGCCAGCGCTCCGCGCGCACGCCGTCGAGAATGATCTTCGCCGCTTCCGCCGCGCTCGTCGGCGCATTGTCCTGGAACGCCTGCGCGACGGCCGCGCCCGCGGCGGCCACCTGGGCGTCGCTCATCGCCGCGGCGTTGACGCCGGCCCGCTCGAGGCGACGGCGCAGGTTTTTGATCTCGGTCGCGCTGATCTCGCCGTCGACGCCGCCGTTGTGCACGCGGCGCGAGTTCACGACGATCGCCGTGCCGATATGGCCGGGCATGACGACCGAGCACTTGATGTGCGGGGCGTTCATCTTCAAGTCGGTCATCAGCGATTCCGTAAAGCCCTTCACCGCGAATTTCGCCGCGCTATAGGCCGTATGCGAGGATTCCGGCCCGATCGACGCCCAGAATCCGTTGACCGAGGACGTGTTGACGATATGGGCCGCGTCCGCCTTCGTCATCATCGGCAGGAAGGTCAGCACGCCGAGATAGACGCCGCCCCAGCAGATGTTGAACGTGCGCTCCCATTGCGCGCGCGAATTGGTGAACAGGCTGCCGCCGCCGCCGACGCCCGCATTGTTGAAGAGAAGATGCACGCAGTCCGTCCGGTGCTGCTCGGCGACCTCGTCGCGAAAGCGCTGCATCTGCGCCTCGTCGGAGACATCAGCGACATGCGCGGTCACGCGCAGGCCCTGCGGCAGGCCGTCCGCCTTGCAGAGCGCGACCGTCTCCGCCATCGCGTCGGCGGAAACGTCGCATAGGGCGACATGGCAGCCTTCGGCGACGAGCTGGCGCACGAGTTCGCGCCCCATGCCGGTGCCGCCGCCGGTGACGACCGCGATACGCCCCGCAAAGTCCTTCATTCTTTCCGCTCCCCGTTTCCTCGCGCGGGAGACTATGCCAGCGCGGGGGCCCGGCGCCAGTTCCATGCGCGCAAGACGGCCATGACATTGCGGGCCTCCTCATTTCGCTTGCCCGCCGCCTGCGCGCCGCCCATTGTCGCGCAAAACGGGAGGACGCATGACGCGCATCGGTTTCATCGGGCTCGGCTCCATGGGCCTGCCCATGGCCAACGTTCTCGCGGCCAGGGGCTTTGCGGTCACCGGCTACGACCTGCGCCCCGGCGCCGCGCAGGAGCTTGCCGCCGCCGGCGGCAAGGCGGCCGACAGCGTCGGCGACGCGCTGGCCGGCGCCGATGTCGCGATCCTGATGGTGGTGAATGCGGCGCAGGCCGAATCCGTCCTGTTCGATTCCAACGCCATCGCGCGGCTCGCGCCCGGCGCGGTCGTCTCCGTCATGGCGACCTGCCCGCCGGAGAAGGCGCAGGCTTTGGCCGAGCGCGTGCGCGCGGCGGGTTTCGGCTTCATCGACGCGCCGGTCTCGGGCGGCGGCGTCGGCGCGAGAGCGGGCGCGCTCACCATCATGGTCGGCGCCAGCGACGCCGATTTCGCGCGCGCGAAAGACGCGCTCGAGGCGATGGGCTCGAAGGTCGCGCGCGTCGGCGACCAGCCGGGCGCGGGCTCGACGGCCAAGGCGATCAACCAGCTTTTGTGCGGCGTGCATCTGGCCGCCGCCGGCGAGGCGATGGCGCTGGCGCGGAAGCTCGGCGTCGACGTCAGCCAGATCCTCGACATCGTCTCAGGGAGCGCGGCGTCGAGCTGGATGCTGCGTGACCGCGGCCCGCGCATGCTGGAAGATCATCCGCGCGTGTCGAGCGCGGTCGATATTTTCGTCAAGGACCTCGGCATCGTGCTGGAGACGGGCGCCGAATGCGGCGCGCAAACGCCGCTGGCGGCCGCCGCGCACGAAAAATTCAGGCAGGCTTCCGCCGCGGGGCTGGGCGCCCAGGACGACAGCCAGGTGACGCGGGCGTTCGGGGAATTGAAGCGGTAGCGCTTTTTCGAAACGCCGCCCTGTCATCCCGGCCGGAGCGATAGCGGAGAGCCGGGATCCAGACGACCATGCTGGGTGCTGGATCCCGGCTCGGCCTTCGGCCGTCCGGGATGACACCTGCGCTGGCGCAATCACGTCCGCAGCTTCCGCCCGATCTCCTTCTCCACATGCTCGACCTTGCTCTTCAGCCGCGTTTCCTTGCCCGGCTTCCAGTCGGCCTTGAAGTTCACGCCGATGCGCGGGCAATCCTTTTCCAGCGCCTTGAAGCAGGCGTTCACGACCGCCATGGCCTCGTCCCACTCGCCTTCGAGGATCGTGCCCATCGGCGTGAGCTGATACGAAAGGCCTGACTTGTCGATCACGTCGAGAATGCGCGCGACATAGGGGCTGAGGCTTTCGCCGACGCCGCGCGGGGCCATGGCGAATTCGATGAGGACCATTGCGTTTCTCCCGTGACCGGACCTGTTTGAAAAATCGTGGCGCCCGGCGAGAATGGAGGCAAGGCCTCGGGAGGACGGAAGATGGAACTCGGATTGCAGGGCAGGCATGCGGTCGTCACCGGCGCCTCGAAGGGCATCGGCCTCGCCTGCGCCAGGGCGCTGGCCGCGGAGGGATGCGCGGTCACGCTGGTCTCGCGCGACGCCGGCCGGCTCGCCGAGGCGCAAAAGCAGGTGGGCGCGCAGGCGCAGGTCTTCGCGGCAGACCTTTCCAAGGCCGAGGACCGCGCGCGGCTCGCCGCCGCCGTGCCCGCGCCGGACATTCTCGTCAACAACGCCGGCGCGATTCCCGGCGGCAATATTCTCGGCCTGTCGATGGAGCAATGGCACGACGCCTGGAGCCTCAAGGTCTTCGGCTACATTCACCTCACGCAGCTCTACCTGCCCGGCATGATGGCGCGGCGCTCGGGCGTCATCGTCAACATCATCGGGCTGGCCGGCGTTTCGCCGCGCTGGGACTATGTGTGCGGCGCGGCCGGCAACGCCGCGCTGATTTCCTTCACCAAGGCGCTCGGCGGCAGGACGCCGGAAAGCAACGTGCGCGTCGTCGGGATCAATCCGGCCTCGACGCGCACCGACCGTATCGTCGAATTGTCCAAGGCCCGCGCCCGCCAGCGCGACGGCGACGACAGCCGCTGGGAGGAATTTTTGTCGGGCCTGCCCTTCGGCCGCCCCGCCGAGCCCGAGGAGATCGCGGCGCTGACCGCCATGCTGGCGTCGGACCGCCTCGCCTATGTCAGCGGCAGCGTGATCGACGTCGACGGCGGCGTGCAGTTCCGATAACGGCCTCGTCCGCCGTCCCGACCGCAGCGAAGCGGAGAGCCGGAACCCGGGGTCGCAAGCGCGAGACTGGACCCCGGATCGGCCTGCGGCCGTCCGGGACGAAACCGCGCCCTACGCCATCCGCTCGATCGTCTTGATGCCGGCGATCCCGCCGACGACGATCGCGGCGAAGGCGATCAGCGAGCCGAGCGCGAGCGTCGAGACGCCCGTGATCGCCTGCCCGAGCGTGCAACCGAGCGCGACGACGCCGCCGACGCCCATGAAGACCGCGCCGAACATGCTGCGCAGCGTGTCCGACGCGTCCACGAAGGTGGATAGGCGGAAGCGCCCGGACGTAACCGCGCCGAGGAACGCGCCGATCAGCACGCCGAACACCGTGGCGACGCCGAAGCTCGGGACGCGCTGCGCCGTGAAGCGCTGAATCCATTCCAGCGTGTCGCCGGACGGCCGCACGAAGGTGAGCGACGCGGGCGCCGTGGACGTCGCGGCCATTTCATCGACCGACAGGCCCGTCAGCGCCCATCCCGCGACGACCGCCAGGCCGACCAGCACGCCCGAGACGACATGCACGGGCGACGAGCGGAAGTCGGCGTTGGCGAAGCAATAGGCGAGCAGCGCGACCGCCACGACGACGGCCGCGATCGTCACGGCGGTCGCCGGCGCGATCTTCGCGAGCTTGGCGATCAGCGCGCCGAGCCCCTGGTCCGGCATGCTGTAAGTCTCGAGCTTCAGCGCGGTGGCGTTGGACATGTCGGCGCGCAGCGGCCCGAGCAGCCCGCCGATCGCGGCATAGGCGGCGATGCCCATGAGGATGACGATGAACAGCGCGCGCAGGTCGCCCGCCCCCGCGCGCACCATGTTGCGGCTGGCGCAGCCGCCGGCGAAACACATGCCGAAACCGAACATCAGCCCGCCGACGATCGATCCGAGCCAGTCGAAGGTCGTCGACATATACATGGACTTCGTGAGATCGACGACGCCCGCCGCCGCCAGCAATTGCGCGCCGATCAGCGCGACGGCGCTCGCCAGCACCCAGGCGCGGAAGCGGCGCGTGTCGCCGAAGGTCAGCATGTCGGAAACGCCGCCCATGGCGCAGAAATTCGTGCGCTGGACCACGAGGCCGAAAAAGACGCCGATGACCAGACCGCCGACGGCCTGCGCTGCGGCCGAGTTCTCCGACAGCAGCGCGCGCAACCCTTCCATATGTGATCCTCCCGCCCGAGTGCCCGTCGCTTATAGGCGCGACTGATCGAAACGGCACATTCGGATATCTTGATATCAAAACGGCTTGAACGGCGCGGCGCAAGCGGCAAGCGCGCGCCGGACGCGGCGCGCGCGCCCATGCGCCGATAGGCCGCACCATGGCGCCGCGCGGCCGATTTATTTTCCGGCCAGCGCGCCTTCGGCCTTGAGCACTTCGTGGGCGGCCTTGAACGCCTCGAGCCCGGCGGGAATGCCGCAATAGACGGTGGCGTGCAGGAGAATTTCCTTGATCTCCTCGACGCTCAGCCCGTTGGTCAGCGCGCCGCGCACGTGCAGCTTGAGCTCATTCGGCTTGCTGAGCGCGGTCAGCATCGCGAGATTGACGATCGAACGCGTGCGCTTGTCGAGGCCCGGGCGCGTCCAGGCGTAGCCCCAGCACATTTCCGTAGTGATGTTCTGGAAGGCCATCATGAATTCGTCGGCGCTCTCCAGCGACTTCTTCACGTAGTCGGCGCCCAGCACCTCGCTGCGCACGGCGAGGCCCTGCTTGAAGAGATCGCTGTCGGATTGCTTGCTCATGATGGTCCTCGCCTAAGCCTTGTCGCTAGCCGTCATCGCGAGGAGCGAAGCGACGCGGCGATCCATCCACGCAATTGGCCTAAGTCCCGGTGCATGGATTGCTTCGCTTCGCTCGCAATGACGGCTGCACCATGCAGCCTCACCACTAGTCCGTCAAAGTCGGTTTGCGTGCGCCGCGCCCCTGCCCTAGCCTCGCGCTGGAACAAGAGGAAACGCCAGACGTGGGCAAAACCATCCGGCTGGGCGCAGGCTCGGGCTTTTCCGGCGACCGGATCGAGCCGGCCCTTGATCTCGCGCGCGACGGGGCGCTGGACTATCTCGTGTTCGAGTGCCTCGCCGAACGCACCATCGCCATCGCGCAACTGGCGAAACTCGAGAACCCGGACGCCGGCTTCGACCCGCTGCTGGAGCGCCGTTTTCGCGCGGTCCTGCCGCATTGCGCGCCGCAGGGCGTGAAGATCGTCACCAACATGGGCGCGGCCAATCCGCTGGCCGCGGCGCGACGCGTGGCGGCGATCTGCGCGGACATGGGGATCGCCGGCCAACGCATCGTCGCCGTCACGGGCGACGACGTGCTCGACGTCCTGCGCGCCGAAAACGCCGAGATCGTCGAGACGGGCCTCAGCGCCGCGCAGATGGCCGATGTCCTCGTTTCCGCCAACGCTTATCTCGGCGCGCGCCCCATCGCCGATGCGCTCGATGGAGGAGCGACCATCGTCGTCACCGGCCGCGTTTCCGATCCCGCGCTGTTTCTTGGTCCGCTGATGCATGAATTCGGCTGGCGCGATGATGAGTGGGACATGCTCGGCCGCGGCGTGATGGCCGGTCATCTCCTGGAATGCGCCGGCCAGATCACCGGCGGCTATTTCGCCGACCCCGGCGTCAAGGACATCGCCGGCCTCGCCCGTCTCGGTTTTCCCATCGGAATCGTGGACGAGAATGGCGGGATCGAGATCACGAAACTCGAAGGCGCCGGCGGCGCGGTGACGACGGCGACCTGCAAGGAGCAATTGCTCTACGAGATCGGCGACCCCGCCGCCTACATGCAGCCCGACGTGATCGCGGATTTCTCGAACGTCCGCGTCGCGGAGGTGGCGAAGGACCGCGTGCGCGCGAGCGGCGCGACCGGCCGTCCCGCGCCGCCGACGCTCAAATGCTCGGTCGGCTACCGCGACGGTTTCGTCGGCGAAGGCCAGATATCCTACGCCGGCCCCGGCGCCCTCGCGCGCGCCAGGCTGGCGGGCGAGATCGTGCGCGAGCGCTTGCACATCGTCGGCGTCGAAATGCGCGAATTGCGCATCGACGTCATCGGCGCCGACAGCCTGCATGGCGCGGCCACGCCGATGACCAACGCCGAACCTTATGAGGCCCGCCTGCGCGTCGTGGCGCGCACGGACAGCGCCGCGGCGGCGCAACTGATCGGCGAGGAAGTCGAAAGCCTCTACACCAACGGCCCCGCCGGCGGCGGCGGCGCGTGGAAAGGCGTCAAACCAATCATAGCCATCGCGTCGGCCTACGTGGCGCGCGAAAAAGTCAAGCCGGTCGTGACTTTCGTGGAGGTCCCGTGAGACGGCTGCGCGACATCGCCCATTCCCGCACCGGCGACAAGGGCAATACGTCGGTCATCTCGCTCATCGCCTTCGACGAAAAGGATTTCGCATTGCTGCGCGACGCCGTGACGGCCGAGCGCGTGAAAAGACATTTCGCGGGCGTCGCGCACGGCGAAGTGACCCGTTACGAAATCCCCTCGCTCGGCGCGCTCAATTTCGTCCTGCAAAATGCGCTCGGCGGCGGCGTCACGCGCTCACTCGCGCTCGACGCGCACGGCAAGTCGCTGAGTTCGCGCCTGCTGGACATGGAAATCTGATCCGGGACCGCCGGCCTCCGGCCGGCTTTTGACGCAGTAAGGCCGGCCGGAGGCCGGCGGTCCCGGATTGCCAAGCCCGGTGTGCATATAGCGCATGCCGCAACGCAGCGTTGCGCCGGCCACGCCTCGCGCACTACAGTCGCGCATGGCTTTCGCTCCCCGACTCCCGGCCGCGGAATTTCTCACTGCGGAACAGCTCGCCGAATTGCGCGAGCGCTCGACCCTGCGCGGCCTGTGGATGATCGCCCATGCCTGGGCGATCATCTTCGGCTCGATCGCGCTCTTTGCATGGCTCCCCAATCCGCTCACCTTCGTGCTCGCGGTCATGGTCATCGGCTCGCGCCAGCTCGGCCTCGCCATTCTCATGCACGACGGCGCGCACGGATGCCTGGCTAGGGATCCGGAGACGAACCTCTGGCTGTCGCAATGGCTGTGCGCCTATCCGGTCTTCGCCGAGACGCGCGCCTATCGCCGCTATCACATGAACCATCACAAGCGCACGCAGCAGGCCGACGATCCCGATCTCGTCCTGTCGGCGCCCTTCCCGATTACGCGCGCGAGCTATCGCAGAAAATTCCTGCGCGACCTGTTCGGCCAGACCGGCTACGCGCAGCGCAAGGCGCAATTGCTCAACGCGCTCGGCGATCCCGCATGGCCGTGGAAGCAGCGCCTCGCCGTCTTCAACGAGAAGCTCGGCAGGCAATTCCTCGTCAACGCAATCCTGTGGGCGCTGCTGGCGGCGGCCGGCGTGTGGTGGGCCTATCCGCTCTTGTGGATCCTGCCGATGCTGACCTGGTACATGGTCGTCACGCGCATCCGCAACATCGCCGAGCACGCCGTCGTGCCCGACCACGACGATCCCCTGCGCAACACCCGCACGACCCTCGCCAACTGGCTCGAGCGCCTGTTCGTCGCGCCCTATTTCGTCAACTACCACCTCGAGCATCACCTGCTGTTCTTCGTGCCCTGCTGGCAATTGCCAAAGCTGCACGCCCTTCTCGCGCAGGGCCCGCTGGCGGGCCGCATGGAGGTGCAGCCGAACTATCCGACCGTGCTGCGCATGGCGACGGCGCTGCCCGCAACGGCCGACAGGCGCGGCGCGCTCGTCAGCAACGCGCGCCGGATGCGCGAGGGAACGAACATGGGGCAGGATCAGGCGTCGTCGGGATTTTAGCATCACCCCGTCATCGCGAGGAGCGAAGCGACGTGGCGATCCATCCCCGCATCTGGATCAAGTTCCGGTAGATGGATTGCTTCGTCGTTTCACTCCTCGCAATGACGGCGACAAGGACAACGACAAGAGGAAACGCATGTATCAGGACATTGAATACGCCGTCGACAAGCACGTCGCGATCATCACGCTCAACCGGCCCGACCGCCTCAACGCCTGGACCGGCCAGATGGAGAAAGACATTCGGGCGGCGATGGACGCCGCCGCGGCCGATCCGAACGTGCGCGCCATCGTCGTCACCGGCGCCGGCCGCGGCTTCTGCGCGGGCGCCGACATGAACATCCTCACCGGCATTCAGGCCACGCCGGGCGAAGGCAACCCGGATACGGCCGGATCGAGCGGAGCGGATAATTTCAACCAGAAATTCTCCTACATGCTCGCGATTCCGAAGCCGATCTTCATGGCGATCAACGGACCGATCGCGGGCATCGGCCTTTGCTTCGCCGTCTTCGGAGACTTCCGCTACATGGCCGACGGCATGAAGCTCACCACCGCCTTCGCCAAGCGCGGCCTGATCGCGGAGCACGGCATTTCCTGGATGCTGCCGCGCCTCATTGGAACCATGAACGCGCTCGATCTTTTATGCTCCGCCCGCACGGTCGACGCGGCCGAGGCCGAGCGCATGGACCTCGTGCGCAAGCTGCCGTTCGAGGGCTTCCTCGCCCATGTCCTGCAGATTGCGCACGAGATGACCGCGACCGCCTCCCCGCGCTCGATCGGCATCATCAAGCGGCAGGTCTGGCGCACGCATTTCCAGTCGCTGGCGGAAGCCTGGGGCGAGGCGGACGTCGAGATGAAGAAGTCCTTCGCCTCGGAGGATTTCAAGGAAGGCGTCGCGCATTTCGTCGAGAAGCGCGCGCCGGCCTTCACCGGCCGCTGAAAGAAAAAAGCCGGCGCGAAGGCGCCGGCTTT
>DAIRCS010000053.1:0-20571 GCA_036796555.1 Rhodoblastus sp.
CGAACACGCCTTCCTTGTCTTCCTGCATGTCCTTGGAATAGGCGAGCGGCAGGCCTTTCATCACGATCAGCAGGCCGCTCAGCGCGCCGATCATGCGGCCCGTCTTGCCGCGCACGAGCTCAGCCGCGTCCGGGTTGCGCTTCTGCGGCATGATCGAGGAGCCGGTCGAGAATTTGTCGCTGAGCCGCAGAAAGCCGAAGAAGGGGCCGGTCCAGAGCACGATCTCTTCGGCGAAACGGGACAGGTGGGTCGCGCAGATGGCGATCGCCGCGAGCGTCTCGAGGGCGAAATCGCGGTCGGAAACGCTGTCCAGCGAATTGGCGGTCGGGCGGTCGAAACCAAGCGCCCTGGCGGTCATTTCGCGGTCGATCGGGAAGGACGTGCCGGCGAGCGCCGCCGCGCCGAGCGGGCTTTCGTTCATCCGGGCGCGGGCGTCACGGAACCGCCCGCGGTCACGGCCGAGCATCTCGACATAGGCGAGCAAATGGTGGCCGAAGGTGACGGGCTGGGCGGGTTGAAGGTGGGTGAAGCCCGGCATGACCGAGCCCGCGTGCGCGAGCGCCGTTTCGGCGAGCGCGACTTGCAGGCCGCGCAACTGCGCGTCCAGCGCGTCCACGGAATCGCGGACCCAGAGCCGGAAGTCGACGGCGACCTGATCGTTGCGCGAGCGGGCGGTGTGCAGGCGTCCCGCGGCCGGCCCGACGATCTCGGCCAGCCGCGATTCGACATTCATGTGAATGTCTTCGAGGGCGCGCGAGAAATTGAAGCCGCCCTTCTCGATTTCGCCCAGAACCTGCTCCAGACCAGCGGCGATGGCCGTCGCGTCGTCAGCCGCCACGATGCCTTTTGCGGCAAGCATCGCCACATGCGCCCTGGAGGCGGTAATGTCCTGCCGGAACAGGGCCTGGTCGAAGCCGATGGACGCGTTGATCTCTTCCATGATCGCGTCGGGCGCGGATTCGAACCGTCCGCCCCACATCTTGTTGCTCATGAGCCTACCCCGGAACCGCGAACCATGACCGAACAGACGACCCGCCCGGCGCCGCGCAAGACGCGGCCGTTCCTCATCGGAGGCGCGCTCGTGGTGGTCGCAGCGGCCGTCCTATACGGGATTATCGCGCCGGCCGGCAAGAAAGCGCCGGGCCTTTGCATGGCTTCCGACGCCGCGCTGGGCCGGGTGGCGCCGCTCGCAAGAGGCGCTGTCGCCGCAGCGTCGTCGCCGAAGGAGGCTCAGCCGATGACGGCGCTCGACTTTCTCGGGCCTGACGGCAAGCCGGTTTCTCTCGACGCCTTCCGGGGTCGCGTGACGCTCGTGAACATCTGGGCCACCTGGTGCGTGCCGTGTCGGGAAGAGATGCCGACCCTCGACCGGCTTCAGGCCGAGCTCGGCTCGAAGGATTTCGAGGTGGTCGCCATCAATGTCGACACGGCGCGGCTGGAGCGGGCCAGGGACTTCCTGAAGGAGATTTCCGTCAAGAACCTCGCCTTCTACTCCGATCCGAAGGCCGACGTGTTCTATCGCTTGCGCACCGCCGGCAAGGTCGTCGGCCTGCCCACCACTTTTCTCGTCGGTCGTGACGGCTGCGAGATCGCCGCGATGGCCGGGCCGGCCGACTGGGCGTCCGACGACGCCCTCGCGCTCATTCGCGCCGCTCTCTGACCATCCCAAACCTTACGCGTTCAGGTTACCGGGCGAAGACGATTGCCGCTCCGGCGTGGATGTGAAACTAGTATCGACGTCGTTGAGGAATTGTTAACCCTCTGACGAGCGGGGAGTTCGCAATGCGTCGGTTGCTGTCGGTTGTGGTTCTCGCCCTGGCTTCCCTGAGCTTTTCTCCTGCTCAGGCGGGCGGCCTTCTGCAGGACCTTTTCGCGCCCGCGCCGCGTGTTGCGCCGATCGTGACCTATTACGCCCCCGTTCAGCCGCAGATCCGCTTCCTTGCCGATCCGGGCCTGCGTGTCTCCCGTCGCCTTTACGCGCCCCGCAAGGCGGTTGTGAAGAGGCCGCAGACGAGGCATTGGGCCACAAGCCGCAAGGGCGCGGCGATCGCCGCGCTCGCGCCGGCCGCGCGCTTTGGCGTGGAGCGCGGCCATCGCTCCGGTCGTGCGCATGTGATGAAATCCCGGGCGAAGATCGCCAGCCTCGCCGCGCCTGCCGTTTTGGCTCAACCTGCGCCTGCCGTCGCCAGGATCGAGACGCCTGCGCAAATCGAAAACGATCCGACGCTGCGGATCGGCGACGCCTACATGACCCCCGAGGGGCTGCGCATCTATCGCGGCCCGCAGGCGAAGACCCGGCAAAGCAAGACGTTCGTCGATTTCCGCCGTTCGGATCTCGGCAAAGGCGTGAAATCGCAGCTGGCGGCCCTCGAAGGCGCCACGCGCGGCGCCCTCGCACGACATGTCGCGCCGCCTGTGCTGAAGGCGATCGCGGCCCGCGCGGACGGTCGCAAATCCGTCGACCGCCAGGGTCGCGTGATCAGGGTAGTCGGGCCGTAAGTGGAACGGGCGGGCGGCCGCACGACACGCCCGGGGATGGTCTAGGTCAGCCGCGTGCGGGGGTCTTGTGCGGCACGCCGGCCTGCGCCAGATGGTCGGTCAGTTCGCCGGACTGGAACATCTCACGAATGATGTCGCAACCGCCGACGAATTCGCCCTTCACGTAAAGCTGCGGAATGGTCGGCCAGTTGGTGAAGGACTTGATGCCTTCGCGCAGTTCGCCGTCCGCCAGCACGTTCACGCCCGTGTAGGGAACGCCGAGATAGTCGAGAATCTGGACGACCTGGCCGGAGAAGCCGCATTGCGGCATCTGGGGCGTGCCCTTCATGAACAGCACGACGTCGTTTGAATCGACGACGTTCCTGATCTGGTCGTGGATATTGGCCATGGCCTTTTCCTTTCCTGGCGGAGTTCAAGGTTCCGCAGTGTGGAGCGATTATAGGGCGTTTGCGCCGGGACTCCTAGATTGCGCCCCGGCGTTGTTCAACTGGGAGCGCTGGTCGTCAGCGCCAGAGCATGAAGGACGCCCCCCATCTGGCCTTTCAGCGCGCCATAGACCATCTGGTGTTGCTGCACGCGCGATTTGCCGCGGAAAGCCTCCGTGACGACGGTCGCCGCGTAATGATCGCCGTCGCCGGCGAGATCCTGGATTTCGACGCGCGCGTCCGGGAAAGCGGCTTTGATAAGACGCTCGATTTCGGATGCTTCCATCGGCATTGAGGGCCTCGATCTAGTTGAAGGCTTCCGGAATTTCGCCGGCCATATAGGCCGGCAGCGCGGTTTCGTAGGCGTCGCGCAGTTCCGCGACCAATATGGGTTCTTCGCCCGGCAGCCGCAACGCGTCGCCGCCTGTGGCGCCGAGGCGCAGGGCGGGCGCACCGGCGTCGGCGGCCTGCGACAGAATTGCGTCGGTTTCGCCGGGTTTGCAGGTCACCAGATAGCGCGCCTGATCCTCGCCGAAGAGGGCGGCGTGCGCGGGACCGTCAGGAAGCCGTTCGATGGTCGCTCCGACGCCGCCGGCGACCGCCATTTCCGCAAGGCTGACGGCGAGGCCGCCCTCGGACAGGTCGTGGACGGCGGTGACGCGCCGCGCCGTGATGAGCGCGCGCACGAATTCGCCATTGCGGCGTTCGGCGGCAAGATCGACAGGCGGCGGCGCGCCGTCCTCGCGATTGCAGATCGCCTCGAGCCAGGACGATTGGCCGAGCCAGCCGGCGGTCGCGCCGATCAGGACGATATCCTCGCCCGCCGCCTTGAAGGCCACGGTCGCCGCGCTCGATACGTCGTCGACGACGCCCACGCCGCCGATGGCGGGCGTCGGCAGGATACCTGCGCCCTGCGTCTCGTTGTAGAGTGAGACATTGCCCGACACGATCGGGAAATCGAGCGCGCGGCAGGCCTCGCCGACGCCTTCGAGGCAGCCGACAAACTGGCCCATATATTCCGATCGCTCGGGATTGCCGAAATTGAGATTGTCGGTCACCGCCAGCGGGCGGCCTCCGACAGCAACAATGTTGCGCCAGGCTTCGGCGACGGCCTGCTTGCCGCCTTCGACAGGGTCGGCGAAGCAGTAGCGCGCGTTGACGTCGGTGGTCAGCGCCAGACCCTTCGGCCCATCGCCGATCCGCACGACCGCCGCGTCGCCGCCGGGCGCCACGATCGTGTTGCCGAGGATGAGGTGGTCGTATTGCTCCCAGACCCAGCGTTTGGAGCAAATGTCCGGCGAGCCGAGCAGCATCAGGAGCGCCGCGCCGTTGGAGATCGGCGTCGCTACCGTGCCGGCGTCGATCGGGGCCTTCTTCGGCGTCGGGATGTGCGGACGATCGTAGAGGGGAGCTTCGTCGCCGAGCTCCTTGATCGGCAGGTCGGCCTTGACCTCGCCGCCGTGCCTGATGACGAAGCGCAGCGTATCGGTCGTCCTGCCGATGACCGCGAAATCGAGGCCCCATTTGCGGAAAATGGCCTCGGCTTCCTTTTCCTTGGCGGGCGTCAGGACCATGAGCATGCGCTCCTGGCTTTCCGACAGCATCATCTCATAGGCGCTCATGCCGGTTTCGCGGCACGGCACCTTGTCTAGGTCGAGCTCGATGCCGAGATTGCCCTTCGCGCCCATTTCCACGGCCGAGGATGTCAGGCCGGCCGCGCCCATGTCCTGAATGGCGATGACGGCGCCGCTCTTCATCAGTTCGAGGCAGGCTTCCAGCAGCAGTTTTTCCGAGAAGGGGTCGCCGACTTGCACGGTCGGGCGCTTTTCCTCGGCGTCGGCCTCGAAGGAGGCGGACGCCATGGTCGCGCCGTGAATGCCGTCGCGGCCGGTCTTGGAGCCGAGATAGACGATCGGGTTCCCGACGCCGGTCGCCTTGGCGTAGAAAATCTCGTCCGTTTTCGCCAGGCCGACCGCCATGGCGTTGACGAGAATATTGCCGTCATAGGCCTTGTGGAAACCGGTCGAGCCGCCGACGGTCGGCACGCCGAACGAATTCCCGTAGCCGCCGATGCCCGCCACAACGCCGCCGACGAGATGACGGGTTTTGGGGTGCGTGGGCGAGCCGAAGCGCAGCAGGTTGAGGCAGGCGATCGGCCGCGCGCCCATGGTGAAGACGTCGCGCAGGATGCCGCCGACGCCGGTCGCCGCGCCCTGGTAGGGCTCGATGAAGGAGGGGTGGTTGTGGCTCTCCATCTTGAAGATGCAGGCCTGTCCGTCGCCGATGTCGATGACGCCGGCGTTTTCGCCCGGTCCCTGGATGACCCAGGGCGCCTTGGTCGGCAGCCTGCGCAGATGGATGCGGGACGACTTGTAGGAACAATGCTCGTTCCACATCGCCGAGAAAATACCGAGTTCCGTGAAGCTCGGCGCACGTCCGATAAGCTTCAGGATCCGTTCGTATTCGTCCGGCTTCAGCCCGTGGGCGGCGACCAGCTCCGGCGTGACGGTCGGTTCTTTAGTCAAGGGAATTGCGAACCCGGCGATGGAATGCGAGCGATCCCGACCGCTTAGCCTCGCGTGCCATTGAACGCAACAGGCCGCGCCGCTGTTGCAAATCCGTCACGGTGTCGATCCGAATGCAACGATCATGCTGTCCGTTGACATAGGTCAATTATTTTCAACGCCCAAAACAGGATTTTCCGCCTCGGGAATTCAGGCGCATGTGCGCGAATGACAGGGGTACGGAATGAATTTCAAGGCTTTTCTTCGCGGCGCGGCGTCGGTCGCCGGCCTGCTGGTTCTCGGCTCGGCCGCTGTGGCCGCCGACCTCCCCTCGCGCAAGGTCGCCCCGGCGGAGCCGGTCGTGATCGATACGTTCCAGCCCTTCCAGATTCGCCTGCGCGCCACGGCGATCGTCCCGGACGGCAAGACGACGGTGTATGATCGCTTCGGCGGCGTTCTCCCGCTCGTGTTCCTGAGCGGCGGCGCTGGCAGCCCGATCCTCGGTTCGGGCGCGAAGGTTTCGACCACGGTCATTCCCGAGCTCGACGTCTCCTACTACTTCACCAAGAACATCGCGATCGAGGCGATCTGCTGTCTGTCGAAGCACAGCGTCACCGGCACGGGCGTGCTGGCCGGCCTGAACGTCGGTTCGACCTGGGTGTTCCCGCCGACCGTCCTGCTGCAATACCACTTCACCAACTTCGGCGCCTTCCAGCCCTACATCGGCGTCGGCGTGAACTTCACCGCCTATTTCGGCGCGAAGGGCGGCAACCAGTTCTCTCCCTTCTTCACTCCGGTCGGTCTCGTCGGCTCGAATGCGGTCACCAACCTCAGCGTCGGCTCCTCGTGGGGCGTCGCCGGTCAGGTCGGCTTCGACTACATGATCAACCAGAACTGGGGCGTGAACGTCGATCTCAAGCGCATCATGATGCAGCCGACCGCCTATGCGACGGTCTGGAATTCGGCCGTTTCGCCGGTTCTCGGCCCGATCCCGGTCCGCGCCAAGGTCAATATCGATCCGTGGGTCGTCTCGGCCGGCATCACCTACCGCTTCGGCGGCGGCGCCGGCGCGGTGGTCGCCAAGTACTGATCTCGCCGTCAGGCGAAAAACGAAAGGCCCGGCGAAAGCCGGGCCTTTTGCATTTGCGAAGCAGGAACAAGGTAAGCCGCGCGCGGAGGGGAACGAATCAGCCCGCCGCAGCCGCCAGGCTCGCGAACATGCCCTTGCCGTCGACGCCGCCGACCAGCGGATCGATCAGGTTCTCGGGATGCGGCATCAGGCCGAGGACGTTGAAACGCTCGGAATAGACGCCGGCGATATCGTTGCGTGACCCGTTGGGATTGGCCGCGCCGCCGACAAGACCGTTGGCGTCGCAATAGCGGAAGGCCACGCGTCCATCCTTCTCGATCGTCTCGATCGTGGCGTCGTCGGCCTCGTAATTGCCCTCGCCGTGGGCGATGGCGACCTTGATGATGTCGCCGGGCCTGTAGGCGCTGGTGAAGGGCGCGGCGGCGCGTTCGACCCGCAGATGCTGCATCTTGCAGACGAAATGCAGATTGGCGTTGCGCATCAGCACGCCCGGCAGCAGGCCGCTTTCGCACAGAATCTGGAAGCCGTTGCAGATGCCGAGCACATAGCCGCCGGCCGCCGCGTGCTTGCGCACAGCGTCCATGATCGGCGCGCGGCCGGCGATCGCGCCGCAGCGCAGATAATCGCCGTAGCTGAAGCCGCCGGGCAGGACGACGAGATCGGTTCCCGCCGGCAGGTCGTGGTCGGCGTGCCAGACGATGTCGGGCTGGCGGCCGGTCGCCTGTTTCAGCGCGCGCGCGGCGTCGCCTTCGCGATTGGAGCCGGGAAAAAGAATGACGGCGGCTTTCATGGCCTCACCGGTGCTGGATCAACCGAGGTCGATCTTGAAGTTTTCAATGACGGTGTTGGCGAGCAGCCTTTCGCAGGCCGCCTGCAGGCTGGCCCCGGCGGCGGCCTTGTCCTGCCCTTCGATCTCGACGTCGAACACCTTGCCTTGCCGCACGCTGGCGACGCCCTCGACGCCCAGCGATTTCAGCGCGCCCTCGATCGCCTTGCCCTGCGGATCGAGTACGCCATTCTTGAGGGTGACGACGACTCTGGCCTTCATGTTCGGTTCCGGATTGGCGATTGGTGGGCGCGTTCTGGATTACTGGACGAGCTTGGGGCCGCCGCGCGGCGGATCCTCGGTTTGCAAGATGCCGAGACGGCGCGCGACTTCGGTATAGGCTTCGACGAGGCCGCCCATGTCGCGGCGGAAGCGGTCCTTGTCGAGCTTGTCGTTCGACTTGATGTCCCAGAGCCGGCATGAGTCCGGCGAAATCTCATCCGCCACGACGATGCGCATCATGTCGTTTTCCCAGAGCCGGCCGCATTCCATCTTGAAATCGACCAGACGGATGCCGACGCCGAGAAACAGGCCGGAGAGGAAGTCGTTGACGCGGATGGCCAGCGCCATGATGTCGTCGATCTCCTGCGGGCTCGCCCAGCCGAAGGCCGTGATGTGCTCCTCCGACACCATGGGATCGTTGAGCGCGTCGTTCTTGTAGTAGAATTCGATGATCGACCGGGGGAGCTGCGTGCCTTCCTCGATGCCGAGGCGCTGCGACAGGGAGCCCGCGGCGACGTTGCGGACGACTACTTCGAGCGGGACGATCTCGACTTCGCGAATCAACTGCTCGCGCATGTTGAGGCGGCGGATGAAATGCGTCGGCACCCCGATGTTGTTGAGGTGCTGGAAGATGAATTCCGAGATACGGTTGTTTAGCACGCCCTTGCCGTCGATGACCTCGTGCTTCTTCGCGTTGAAGGCGGTGGCGTCGTCCTTGAAATGCTGGACGAGCGTGCCGGGCTCGGGACCCTCGTAGAGCACCTTGGCCTTGCCTTCGTAGATGCGACGCCGGCGGTTCATGGCATGCAACCGTGGTTCGAGAAACAGTTTCGCGCGCCGGACGGTCGCCCAGCGCGGGATTCCGAGTGGTCGTATCGCTTTCCCGATCGGGTTACAACCCGAACCGTCGGATATCCCGACCTAATCCCTTTTCCCGAGGCGCTTGCGGCTCGGGGCGCTAGGCGCCCGCGCGTGGGATCGTTATATCAAGGCCGTATCCAGCCTTGCCGCCTGCGCGGCGCGCCAGAATTTCGGGGCCCGAAAATGACGACCTTCGACAAGCGCGAAGACAGCTTTGAAAAGAAATTCGCGCACGACGAGGAATTGCAATTTCGCGCAACTGCGCGCCGCAACAAGCGTCTGGCGGCTTGGGCGGCGGAGAAACTCGGCCGCGGCGACGCCGACGCCTATTTCAAGGAAGTCATGGCCGCCGATCTCGAGGAAGCCGGCGACGACGACGTGATCCGCAAGCTTACGGCCGATTTCGCCAAGGCCGGCGTCGATCAGTCCGAACATCAGATTCGCCGGACGATGGACGAACTCATGGCTGCCGCGGTCGCCGAAATAAAGGCAGGCAAGTAAGGTTTCGTTAAGCGCGCGGTCGGATCGTCAGGCCTTGCCGACATGACGACGCCAGCAGTCGAAATTCCGGGACGCATCAGCGGTTTTCGCGCAGCCGACGCCGGCTTGCGCGCGCTCGTCGACGGCTGGCTGACGCATCTCGCCGGCGAGCGACGCATGGCGAAGCTCACGCTCGACGCCTATGCGCGCGATCTCCGGCAGTTTCTCGATTTCGTCGCGGAGCGCGCTGGTGGCCGCGTGGCGCTGGCTGATCTGGCGGAACTTGCGCAAGCTGACGCCCGCGCCTTTCTCGCCGCCCGGCGCGAGGCGGGCGCCGGCAGCCGTTCGCTGCTGCGCGGTTTGGCGGGCGTTCGCTCCTTCCTCCGGTTTCTCGAGCGCGAGGGTCACGCCAAGATCGCGGCTTTCGATACGGTGCGGACGCCCAAGACGGCGCGCCGGCTGCCTAAGGCGCTGACGGTGGGCGAGGCGCGCGATCTCGCGGACGCCGATTCCCGGGCCGGCGAGGCGCGCCCGCCGTGGGTTCTGGCGCGGGACGCCGCGGTCCTCGCGTTGCTCTACGGGTGCGGCCTGCGCATTTCCGAGGCGCTCGGCCTGACGCGCACCGACGCGCCGATCGGCCGGCGGGATACAGTCACGGTGCGCGGCAAGGGCGGCAAGACGCGCAGCACGCCGGTGATCGCGCCGGTGCGGCAGGCGGTCGAAAGCTATCTCGATCTGTGCCCCTACCAGCTTGCGCCCGAGGGCCCGCTCTTCGTCGGCGCGCGCGGCGGTCCGCTGTCGCCACGTGTTATCCAGTTGGCCGTCGAGCGGATGCGCGGCGCCCTGGGATTGCCGGATACGGCGACGCCGCACGCGCTGCGCCATTCCTTCGCGACGCATCTGCTGGGACGCGGCGGCGATCTGCGTTCGATCCAGGAATTGCTCGGACACGCCTCATTGTCGACGACGCAGATCTATACCGCTATCGACACGAAGCGCCTGTTGTCGGCCTATCAGTCGGCCCATCCCCGCGCGCGGCCGGTCGCAAAGGGATAGACGGCCTCGAATTGGTAGGGCCCGCCGCCCGTCGATTCACGCGAGGAATAGAGAACGAAGCGGCGCGCTTCGAAGGTCAACGGCCGCATGTCGCCGCGCATTTCGATATAGGCGCCGACGGCGGGCGCGCTGACGCCGCGCAGCCGCGCCAGTGTGACGTGCGGAGCGAACTTGCGCGTATCCGCCGGCGCGCCAAGGCGACGAATGAGCCTTTCCTGCTCGGCCTGCAAAGCCGTCAGCTCCAGATTGTTGGCGGCGCGCGCGATCAGCGCGCGGGGCTTGTCCGCGCCGAAAACCGCAAGCCGCTCCAGCCTTATTCTCAACGGCGGCGCATCGATTCCGGCCAGACCCTCGGCAATGTCATTGGCGCGTTCGCGCTCGATATCGCCGATGAAACGCAGCGTGAGGTGATAGTCGTCGGGATCGATCCAGCGCGCGCCGGCTAAGCCGCCGCCCAACAGGCTCAGTTCGGTCGTGACGTCGGGCGGGATTTCCAGCCCTGTGAAGATGCGCGGCATCGAGACCTTCTAGTTGACGGCTTTCGCGCGCGATCCGTATCGCTCGACGAGAATCTTTTCGAGGAAGGGCGCAAAGCCGGCGACGATCTTTTCGACGCCTGCGGCGCTCGGGTGCAGGCCGTCCGGCAGGGTGAGCGCACGGTCGCCCGAGACGCCTTCGAGAAAGAACGGATAGAGCGGGATGTCGTATCGGCTGGCGAGGTCGGGATAGATCGCCTCGAATTCCTTCGTGTAGGCCGCCCCCCAATTGGCGATCGATTTCATGCCGGCGAGCACGACGGCGATCTTGCGGGCCTGCAGGCGTTCGACGATCTGCGACAGGGCCTTGGCCGCTTCGGCAGGCGGCGCGCCACGCAGCATGTCGTTGGCGCCGAGTTCGACGATGACGAGATCGGTCCCGTCGGGAACCGACCAGTCGAGTCGCGCGAGGCCGCCGCCGCTCGTGTCGCCGGAGACCCCGGCATTGGCGATCTCGACGGAGAAACCGTCGGCGCGCAGGCGTTTTTCAAGCATGGCGGGGAAGGCGACGGTCGACGGCAGTTCGTATCCGGCCGTTAGACTGTCGCCGAAGGCGACGATCCTGACCACGGCGGGGTCAGCGGCATGCGCGCTCGCCATCATGAGGACAAGGCAGGCGAATTGAAGTAGCAGGCGTGAGGCCCCATGTTTCGCACGCCCGCCAATCGCGCCCCGCACTCCCGATCGAAGCGACATCGCCCCAAACCATGCCAAATCCGTCACTCCCAGCAGACGCCGGCGATCCGGCGGCGATCGTGCTCAAATCCCTGCGTCTGAGCCTTGGTTCCGGCCCGACGCGGGTCGAGGTCCTCAGAGACATAACGCTCAACTTCCGGCGCGGGAAGGCGACGGCGATCGTCGGTCCATCGGGCTGCGGCAAGTCCACGCTGTTGATGACGCTCGCAGGTCTGGAACGCCCGGATTCCGGTTCGGTCGAGATCGAGGGGCGGACGATCACCGCGATGAGCGAGGACGAACTCGCCGAATTCCGTGGCCAGAAGATCGGCATCGTCTTTCAATCCTTTCACCTTATGCCCACCATGACGGCGCTCGAAAATGTTGCGGTTCCGCTGGAGCTGGCCGGACACGCCGATGCTTTTGCGCGAGCGAAGGCGGAACTTGCGGCGGTCGGGCTTGCCGCGCGCGCCTCGCATTATCCGTCTCAATTATCCGGCGGCGAGCAGCAGCGCGTGGCGCTGGCGCGCGCGCTGGTCGGCGATCCCGCCATTCTTCTGGCTGACGAGCCGACCGGGAATCTCGACGAGCGGACGGGCGCGGGCGTGATCGACATGCTGCTCGGTCAACGCGCGGCGCGCGGCTGCACGCTCGTCATGGTCACGCACGACCTGTCGCTCGCCGCGCGTTGCGACGACGTCGTGCGCCTCCATTCGGGGCAGGTGGAGAGCGCGGCGACGGCGCATGCGGACGCCGCCGTTTCATGAAGCTGCTTGCGACGATCCTGTCTTTCGCGCGGCGCGATCTGCGTGGCGGCCTGAAGGGCTTTCGCGTCTTTCTCGTCTGCGTCGCGATCGGCGTCGCGGCCGTGACGAGCGTGACGGCCGTCTCGCAATCTCTGCTCGCCTCGTTCGCCGCGCAGGGCCGCTCGATGCTCGGCGGCGACCTGACGCTCGCCCGCTCGCTGCGCATGCTCACACCGGATGAACGGGTTTCCCTGTCGTCGCTCGGGCGTCTTTCGGAAATCGCGATCCTGCGCGCCATGGCGCGCACGCCGGATGATCGCGCCGTCATGGTAGACGCCAAGGTCGTCGACGATTCCTATCCGCTCGTCGGCCAACTGACGCTGGAGCCCGACCAGCCGCTCGGCCGCGCTCTTGCGAGCGACAACGGCGTTTATGGCGCCGTCGCCGACGCGACTTTCATCGAGCGGGCCGGCCTCAAGATCGGCGACAGGTTCGATGTCGGTAATGCGCATCTCGTCCTGAAGGGCGAAATCCGCAGCGAGCCGGATCGCATCGCGACAGGCATCGGATTCGGGTCGCGCGTCATGATTTCGCGTGCTGCATTCGAAGCCAGCGGGCTCGGCTCGACCGCCTCTCTCACCCGCTGGGTGACGCGGCTTGCGCTCGCCAATCCCGATGTCGACGACAACCGCGTGAAAGCGATCGCGGACGATATTCTCAAGCGCTTTCCGACGGCGGGCTGGGATGCGCGCACGCGCGCGAACGTCTCGCCGCAGCTCACCCGCAACGTCGATCGCTTCACGCAATTCATGGCGCTGATCGGCGTCGTATCGCTGATCGTCGGCGGCGTCGGCGTGTCGATCGCGGTCGGCGCCTTCGTCGATCGCAAGCGCGAGTCGATCGCGATTCTCAAGGCTGTCGGCGCATCAGGCGGCGTGGCGTTCACGCTCGTCCTCGTCGAGATGATGCTGATCGCCTTCGCTGGCGCGCTGATCGGCGCTGCGATCGGCGCTGCGTCGCCTTTCATCGCCGCCTATTTCGCGGGACCGGCGATCGACCTGCCCTTCGCGCCGGTCTTTTCCGGGCGCGCCATCGCCGCCGGCATCGCGATCGGCCTCCTGGCGGCGTTGACCTTCGTCGTCGCGCCGGCGGGCCGCGCGCACGATACGCCGGTGGCGGTGCTTTTCCGCTCGACGGCGACGATGGAAAGCGGACGATTGCGCGCCCGCTACGTGATCGGCGCGCTCGTGGCCTTCGCGGCGATGATCGGCCTCGTTTACGTCCTCTCCACCGAAAAGCAGATCGCGCTGATGGCGATCGCCGGGGTCGCGGCCGCCGCAGCCGTGCTGCGCGCCGTCGGCTGGGCCGTCGCGCACGGCGCAGCCTTCGGGGCGAATATCCGCAATCTCCCGGCGCGGCTCGCTTTCGGCAATATCAGGCGGCCGGGCGCGGTGACGCGGCCCGTCGTCACGTCGCTCGGCCTCGGGCTGACCTTGCTGGTCGTCATCGTGGGCGTGGACGGCAATGTCCAGCGGCAGCTCAAATCCGGCGACCCCGGCCGCACGCCGGACTATTTCTTCGCCGACGTGCAGAGTTCCCAAGCCGATGCATTCCGCGAGATGCTGAAGGAGCGGCGGCCGGATGCGGCGATCGAGCAAGTGCCGATGCTGCGCGGGCGGATCGTGCGCGTCGGGGCGCGCCGCGCGGAGGACGTGAAGGCCGAGCAGAACGCCGCCTGGGTGCTCGACGGCGACCGGGGCGTCACTTACGCCGCCACCCCGCCGCCAGGTTCGACGGTCATCGCCGGCAAATGGTGGCCGGCCGACTACAAGGGTCCGCCGCTTGTCTCGCTGGATGGCGATATCGCGCGCGGACTCGGCCTTTCCGTCGGCGACGAGATCGCCGTCAATGTCATGGGCCGCGAGATCGCGGCGAAGATCGCCAATCTGCGCGAGGTGGACTGGCGCAGCTTCGGGATCAATTTCGTTCTCGTCTTCACCCCGTCCACTTTCGCCGGCGCGCCGCATACCGAATTGATTTCGTTGACCATGCCGCCCGGCGCGCCGCCCGCCTCGGGAACGCTGGTGAGCGACGTTTCGAAGGCTTACCCGACCGTGGTGACGCTCGCGGTGCGCGAGGCGCTGCAGCAGGCGCTGTCGCTGACCGAGAAGATTTCGACCGCGATCCGCGCGGCGTCCTCGGTCACGCTGGTCACGGCGCTGCTGACACTGGTAGGCGCCCTGGCCGCGGGACAACGCGCGCGGCTCTACGACGCCGTCGTGCTGCGGATGCTCGGCGCGACCCGGCGGCGGCTGATCCTCGCCTATCTCATCGAATTCCTGACGCTCGGCGCGGCGACGTCCGTCTTCGCGCTGGCGGCGGGCTCGATCGCCGCGCAACTCATCGTTACCCGCCTGATGAAGCTCGACTTTGTCTTCGATTGGCCGGGGCTTGTCGCAATCGTCGTGATCGGTTGCCTGACGACCATCGCGCTCGGCCTGGTGGCCACCTGGCGGACGCTCGGCGCAAAACCGGCCCGCGTCCTGCGGGAATTATGACGGAAAGTTCATTTACGCCAACGGCCCGGCCTTCTTGTCTTTGGCGCAAGCGCCGATCATATTCTCTGGCGTGGCGCGTCCATGCGCGCGACAGAAGCGCGGCGAGGGCCGCGAAGGAGAGGGATAATGTCCGACTATGACCGCAACGCCAGCGCCCGATGGGGCACGAGCGTAGGCCAGGCCGGTGTTCAGCAGATCGATCAGGGCCTGCGCGCCTACATGCTTGGCGTGTACAACTACATGACGCTGGGTCTGGGCGTCACGGGCCTGGTGGCCTTCGGCGCTCATCTGCTTGCCGTGGCGTCCTCACGCGCCGATGCGGTGGCGATGTTCCACGGGGTTCCGCTGACCTCGTTCGGCGTCACGCTCTACACGAGCCCGCTCAAATGGGTGGTGATGCTGGCGCCGCTCGCCTTCATCTTCATCTTCTCGTTCCGGGTCGACCGTATGTCCGCGGCCTCGGCGCGCAACATGTTCCTCGGCTTTGCGGCCGTGATGGGCCTGTCGCTGTCGACGGTGCTGCTGTACTTCACCGGCGCCTCGGTCACCCGGGCCTTCTTCATCACGGCGGCGGCGTTCGGCGGTCTGAGCCTCTACGGCTACACGACCCGCCGCGATCTGTCGGCTTTCGGCTCGTTCCTCGTGATGGGCCTGATCGGTCTCGTGATCGCGAGCCTGGTGAACGTCTTCGTGCAGAGCTCGGCGTTCCAGTTCGGCCTGTCGATCCTGACCGTCCTGATCTTCGCGGGCCTCACCGCCTGGGATACGCAGGCGATCAAGGAAATGTACTACGCCTCGGACGATCATGAGACGGCGACGAAGAAGTCGATCAACGGCGCGCTGATGCTGTATCTCGATTTCGTGAACATCTTCCAGGCGATCCTGTCGCTGACGGGCAGCCGCAACGAGTGATCGGACCGCGCTGGCGGAATGAGGAACGCCCCGCTTCGGCGGGGCGTTTTTTTACGTCACGACCAGCCTGATCTTTCTGTCGAGCACGGACAGCACCCGCTCGAGATCGTGTCCGCGCTTCAGCACGAACCCGTCGGCGGACAAGACCGAATATGCGCCCTGGCGGCGGGCCAGCGCCGGATTTTTCTCGATCGTGTAGAGGGGCGTCTCCGACGCGCGGCGGAAAATCGCGAAGACGGCCTTGAGGGGACTGAAACCGATGGCGTAGTCCCGCCATTCGCCTTCCGCGACCCGGCGTCCGTAAAGGTTCAGGATCATCTGGAGTTCGCGCCGGTCGAATGAAACCTGTTTGGGCGCGGGCGGCTCAGGATGGCTTGGCGCCGGCGCGCCCACCTGTCGCCGAAAGGCGACCGATACGACATCCGCGCCCTGCCGCCGCTCTGGGTCGGCGATCTCCGAATCCGTCATTCGATGCTCCGCATCTCATGTTCCTACGAATGTCGGACAACGGCAAGCGTCTCGAGAAATGTCGATAAATCATGGTTTTGCCCAAGTCTCGCCCTTGCGCGGCCCAAGACCGAGTTCAACTTGTCCCCGTTGCCTCGATGGCCCGGTTCGCCGTGTCGCCGGATTTCGTCAGCCCCCCAGCCCCCCGGTGGCGCAATGGCGGGCCGGGCCGTTTTTTCGAGGCGAGCGTCAAAGTTCCCGCGTTCTGTTCAAGACCGGCTGCGTCGCCCCGTGGCCGGTCTTTTCATTTGCGCGTGTCCGGCGTCGATTCCGGGGGCGTTGAATTTTCCATCCGCCTTTCGATATGAGTGACGCTTTCTTCGTTCCGAGCAGGGATCGATCACTTATGTCCGAAACCGTCAACGACGCTGCGGGCGGGAATGTCGAGCGTCCGTTTCAAGCCGACGTCGCCCGCCTTCTCGATCTCGTCGTCCATTCCATCTATTCCGACCGCGACATCTTCCTGCGCGAGCTGATCTCCAACGCCGCGGACGCGTGCGAGAAGCTGCGGTTCGAGACGGCGACGGGTCAGGTCGAGGGCTCTGTTGCGCCTTTCCGCATCGTCATCGAGGCCGACAAGCAGGCGCGGACGCTGTCGGTTTCTGACAATGGCGTCGGCATGAGCCGCGAGGATCTCGAACAGGCGCTCGGCGTGATCGCCAATTCGGGCACCCGCGCCTTCATGGAGAAGCTGGAAGGGGCGGGCGACAAGGCGCCGGCCGAATCGCTCATCGGTCGCTTCGGCATCGGCTTCTATTCGTCCTTCATCGTCGCCGATCACGTCGACGTCTATTCGCGCCGCGCGGGCCAGGCGGACGGCTGGAAATGGTCGTCAGACGGCAAGAGCTCCTATTCGATCGCGCCTTCGGACGATTGTCCCGATATAGGCACGCGCGTCGTGCTGCATCTGAAGAGCGACGCCGACAGCTATCTCGAAGCTTCGACGCTGCGGCGGATCGTCGGCGAACATTCGGCGGGCATTCCCGTGCCGATCTCGGTGCGCGAGACCGGCGGCGAGGAGCAGAAGGCAAGCGAGGGCTCTGCGCTCTGGGCGCGGCCCCGCGCCGACATCACGCCCGAGCAATATGCGGAATTCTACCGCACGATCTCGGGCCAGTTCGACGAGCCGGCGCTGACGATCCACTGGCGCGCCGAAGGCCGCTACGAGTTCGATGCGCTCGCCTTCATACCGGGCTCGCGGCCGTTCGATCTCTTCAATCCCGAGCGCAGGGGCCGTGCGCGTCTGTATGTGCGGCGCGTGCTCGTCTCCACCGACGCCGACCTGCTGCCGCCGTGGCTTCGCTTCGTCACGCTGGTCGTCGATTCCGCCGACGTGCCGCTGAACGTCTCGCGCGAGATCGTG
The DNA here is from genome assembly GCA_036796555.1 of Rhodoblastus sp. Taxonomy (GTDB): domain Bacteria; phylum Pseudomonadota; class Alphaproteobacteria; order Rhizobiales; family Beijerinckiaceae; genus JAJXWB01. Next base: position 17,261 of record DAIRCS010000053.1, read on the forward strand.
CAGAAAAGCCCGATCCTCGGCGCGATCCGCAAGGCGGTCGTCGGCCGGGTGCTCCAGGAACTGACGAAACTCGCCGAAACCGATGCGGAAAAATTCGCGTCGGTCTGGAAAAATTTCGGCGCAGTGCTGAAGGAGGGCCTCTACGAGGAGCCGGAGCGACGCGATGCGCTGTTTGCGATCGCGCGCTTCACGACGTCGACGCATGGCGATGGCGACCGGACGCTCGCGCAATATGTCGCCGATCTCAGGCCAAACCAGACGGCGATCTATTACCTGACCGGCGCCGACGCCGCGACCATCGCCGCAAGCCCGCATCTCGAAGGTTTTCGCGCGCGAGGCGTCGAGGTGCTGCTGCTGTCCGATCCTGTCGATTCCTTCTGGGTGTCGAATGCGGTGGGTTTCGACGGCAAGCCGTTCCGCTCCGTCACGCAGGGACAGGCGGATATTTCGCAAATTCCGCTGGCCGACGGCGCCGAGGCGCCGGAGAAGCCCGAGGTCGACGCCGCTGCGGGGACAGCGCTCGCGAAGATGAAGGAGGCGCTCGGCGAGCGCGTGTCCGACGTCCGCGTGTCGGAGCGCCTCGCCGACAGCCCGGCCTGTCTCGTCGCCGCCGACATGGCGCCCGATCGGACGCTGGCCAAGATTCTCGCGAGCGCGGGCCGTCTCGACGCCTCGATGCAACCGGTGCTTGAAATCAATCTTGGCCATCCCCTGGTGAAGGCGCTGATGGCGCTCAGCAAGCCGGAGGAGCGGGCCGATTTCGACGAGGCGAGCGGCCTTCTGCTCGATCTCGCGCAGCTCGCCGAAGGCGAGGCGCCGGAGAATGGGCCCGATGTGTCGCGGCGCCTGTCGAAATGGCTCGCGCGCGCGCTCGGCGCCCATGCCGGGGCCTGAAGCCATCGTCGCGCAAAGCGGTCTGTCGCGCGAGAAAACGCTGGCGGCGGGGCGCGTCTTTCTGCGCAAAGCTGGCGTGGAAGCGGCGGAGGAAGACGCGCGTCTCCTGCTGATCGGCGCCTGCCGCATCAATCGTCTCGCGCTCGTCACCGGAGCGGATGTTGCGGTTTCGCTCGATGAGGCGCATCGCTACAGGTCGTTCCTCGACCGGCGGGCGGGCGGCGAACCGGCGAGCCGCATTCTCGGCCGCCGCGCCTTCTGGACGCTGGATCTGGAAGTGAGGCCCGGCGTCCTCGACCCGCGCGGCGATACGGAAGCCGTGGTGCGGCTGGCGCTGCGGGTCGCGGATCGGAACGGCGCGCCGCGGCGGGTTCTCGATCTCGGCTGCGGGTCCGGGGCGATCCTGTGCGCGCTTCTCATGGAGTTCGGGACGGCGTCGGGGCTCGGCGTCGACCTCTCGGCCGAGGCCTGCGCCGCGACCGCTTCGAATATCGTCCTGTGCGGTCTGGGCGACCGCGCCTCGGTTGCGCAAGGCCGCTGGTGCGACGGGGTTTCGGGAGCCTTCGACCTGATCGTTTCCAATCCGCCCTACATCCCGGGCGGCGAGATCGCGGCGCTGGATCGCGAGGTTCGCGATCATGATCCCAGGACGGCGCTCGACGGCGGGCGGGACGGGCTCGACGCCTATCGGGAAATATTCGCCGACGCGCCGCGCCTTCTGGCGCCCGGCGGGGCGATCGTCGCCGAATTCGGCCTCGGGCAGGCCGAGGACGTCGAGAAGCTTGCGATCGCCAGCGGCTTGCGAAAAATCGACGGCGAACGCGATCTGGGCGTGCGAGACCGGGCTTCCGCCTTCGTCGTCGCGTGACCATTCTACAACAATTCCAGCTCTTTACGCTTTCACACGCGACAGGCCTTGGCGAAGCGGCGGAAACCGACTAATAAGGATTTGCAGAGATTCTGGCCCGTGAAGGCCGGAAGTTCGGGCAAAACGTTTTTGCCACTCCCCCGCGCTGCAGTTTCGCCGGTTCGTCAGGCTGGAGGCTCGCGCAGGGATTGCAGGCGCTGTGCGGCGCGCCGGCAGGAACCGAACAAGCTCGATCAGCGCCGTTCCGCAAGCGCGGGACCTCATAAAGCTCAGGATTAAGTCGCTTGAAGAGATGTCCGCCGCTCCATAGACGAGCGGTCCGCAGCACCCGATCCGACCGGTCAACCTCGATCCGCCCTTGTGCGGCCGTATGTCGTCGGAAATTCACGTGCGCCGAGCAGGCTCACGGCTAGTTCAAGTCAAGGATCGTCATGAGACCTGGTCAGAACAAGAGAATGCGCGGGCGCAACAATCGCAAGGGCCCGAACCCGCTGACGCGGACCTACGAGTCGAACGGGCCGGATGTGAAAGTGCGCGGCACCGCGCAGCACATCGCGGAAAAATACCTGCAGCTCGCCCGCGACGCGCAATCGAGCGGCGATCCCGTGATGGCGGAAAGCTATCTGCAGCACGCCGAACATTATTACCGGCTGATCGCCGCCGCCATGGCGGCCCAGCAGGCGCAGATGCCGCCTCAGCCCGGCCAGCCGCCGCGCCCCGCGCCGGAGGCCGAGTTCGAGGACGACGAAGACGACGTCGTCAACGACCGCTTCGCCTCGGTCGCCGAGCGCTTGCCGCAACCGCAATTCCAGCAGCCGCAGTTCACGCCGCCGCCCGGCTATCAGGAGCGCCAGCCGTATAACGGCGGCGGCCAGCCCGGCCAGGAGCGTCAGGACGGGCGGCAGGAGCGCCAGGACAGGCAGGATCGCCCGCCGCGTCATGAACGTTCCTACAACGACCGGAATCAGCAGGGCCAGGGCTTCAACCGCGACAATCGACGCTTCCGCGACCAGCGGCGGGCGACAGAAGGCAGGGGGGAGGCCCGCCCGCAGGAGGAGGCGCGCGCGCCCGCGGAAGCCGGGGCGCCTGCCGGCCTGCCGGCTTTCATCCCCGCCCCGCCGCGTCCCCTCCCGGCGGACGCTCCGCAGCCCGACCTTCCGGCTCTGGCGGAGGGCGACGAGCAGTCGGACGCCGGCGGCTACCATCTGCGTCCCCGCCGGCGGCGGCGCGGGCGTCCAGCCGGACTTGTCGGCGCCGAGGGCGGCGAGGCTCCGGTCGAGACGGGCGCCGCCAGCGACGGCGAATAAGCGATTTTTTTCTGCCGATTTCCTTGCGGCGCCGATTTCGGCGCCGCAGCCTTGTCGCAGGCTCTTCAAGAACCTGGGATGGCTTCCTAAATCTCGTCCGACGGTCGCCTATGGGACCGAATCGTTTGAGTATTGCCGCGACCAGGCTGCTACGGGGCCTGGTCGGCGGGCCAGGAGGTCGGCATGAATATGGAAAAATACACCGAGCGCGCGCGCGGCTTCGTGCAGTCGGCGCAGTCGCT